>JAAZBQ010000349.1 GCA_012513725.1 Chloroflexota bacterium | reverse complement strand
GCCCCACCTGGTGGCACAGGTGCAGCGCCCGGCCCGTGTCGGCCAGGATGCAATAGTTGCGCTCCTCGCTGGGCTTGAACTCCATGCTCACCCGCACGTCGGCGCGGTGCCCGGCGCCCTCGCGGATCCCCTCGACGAGCCAACGCCACTGCTGGACATAATCGACCTGGAAGGAATAGTTGTGCCCGTCGATGAGGGGGCAGCAGGTCACCAGGTCGCTGCCCAGTTCCGCGGCCAGGTCCATGCAGATCTTCAGGTCGCGGACGGCGTCGGCCCGGATGGCGGGATCCGTCGACGTAAAGGAGCCGTTGCGCCACTTGTCGTCGCCCTTGACGTTCAGGTTCACCGCCGAGACGGGCCAACCCGACGCTTTGATGGCCCGCGTTCCGGCGCCGAGATCGCGGAACTCGCTGGGGTAGACCGGCTCGATCCCGTCGCAGCCGGGGATACGGCGCAGCATGTCCAGCCGCTCGGTGAGGGAGCGCTCTGGGGTGTAGGTGTGAAAGCGGTTGGACTGCTTGCCCAGCAGGCCGACCATGACCGAATGCTTGACGCGCATCGCCATAGGATATCTTCTCCGTGGGGCCCGCTGACCGCGGGCCGTGAGCCCGCGGCTAGCGGGCCATGATGCTGGCCAACTCGAACAGCTCGAGATCGATCGGCTTTTGCCGGCCGACGATCTCCTCCAGGGGGGTGGTCACCACCCGGTTGCCGCGGAGGCCGGCGAGCACGCCGGTCTGGCCGGCTTGCAGGGCGCGCACGGCGCCCTCTCCCAGGCGGGTGCCCAACAGACGGTCGGCCGCCGTGGGGTTGGCGCCCCGCTGCACGTGGCCGAGGATGGTCACCCGCAGGCGGAAACCGGTGGCCTCGGGGTCCGTCTGAAAGTGCTCCACGAGGCGCTCCGCATTGTTCTTGGCGCCCTCGGCCACCACCACCATGGCGTGCTGCTTGCCCCGGTCATAGGCGGCCCGCAACTGCTGCGCGACGTTCTCCGGCGAGACCTCCTGCTCGGGGATCACCACCACCTCGGCGCCTCCGGCGATGCCGGCCATCAGCGCCACATAGCCGCAGTGGCGTCCCATCACCTCGACGAGGAACGCCCGGCGGTGAGATTCCGCGGTGACCTTGAGGCGGTCGATGGCCTCCAGCGCCACGTTGATGGCCGAATCGACGCCGATGGTGACGTCGGAGCCCTCCAGGTCGTTGTCGATGGTGGAGGCCACGCCGACGACGGGAAAGCCCATCTGCGAGAGGACGTAGGAGCCGGTCTGCGATCCGTTGCCGCCGATCACCACGAGGGCCTCGACGCCGTGCTGCTCCATGTTGCGCACGGCCACCTCGCGGCCGGCCAGGGTTTCGAACTCGGGGCAGCGGGCGCTGCCGAGCATGGTGCCGCCGGCCTGCATGATGCCGCCGACGTCCCGGCGGGCGAGGAAGGCCATGTCGTCGGCAATGAGGCCCTGGTAGCCTTCGTGCACGCCCATCACGTCCATCCCGCCGTCGATGGCCGTACGGGTCACCGCGCGGATGGCCGCGTTCATCCCCGGCGCGTCGCCGCCGCTGGTCAACACCGCAATGCGCTTCATCCACCGTCCTCCCGGTCCGTCATCGCCGATCGATCTTGCGGCCCCTGTTATGCCACGCCACGGGCCCCGTGTCAACCATCGAGAGCAACATACAAAGCGCTACAGAAAGGTGGAATGC
>JAAZBQ010000348.1 GCA_012513725.1 Chloroflexota bacterium | reverse complement strand
ACGGCGGCCTTCGCTTTTTCACCCTGGATCACCGGCACCTGAACCCGCGGGTGTTGCCCTCCTTTACCTATGTCACGCGCCATCACGACACCCAGGTGGGCGTCGCGGCGATCGATGCATACCTCGACGAGGAGACCGGCAGGCGCCCCGTGTGGGAGCGGCGCCACCTGGGCGCCGTAGAGATCACGGTCGGCGGGTCCGGCGGCAGCCCCATCACCTACATGCAGGAGCTGGACGTCGAAGTGGACGTGGGGGCCAACGGCCGACTGCTGCAGTCGATCAAGACGGGGCTTCGCGACGGCACCTACGAGGGCACGCTGATCTTTGACCGGTTCTACAGGATCGAGGAGCTGATTGCCATGCTCCTCCGGGCCCTCCGCGAGCGCTGTGAAGAGGCGGCGGGACGCCCGATCCGCCAGGCGGTCATCGGGCGCCCGGTGAAATACTCGGACGACCCGGCCGTCGACCAGCGCGCGGAGACCAAGATGCGCACGGCGGCCGAACTGGCCGGGTTTGACGAGGTGGTGCTCGAGCTGGAACCCGTCGGCGGCGCCTACCTCTACCACCAATCCGCACCACGGCGCGAACGCATCCTGGTGTTCGATTTTGGCGGCGGCACGCTGGACATGACCACGATCGAGGTGGGGGGCCAGGTGCCCCCGAGGACCATCGCCACCCAGGGCGTCCTCTTGGGCGGCGACGACCTGACCGCCGCCCTGATGCGCACGCTGCACAAGCGCTTCGGCGAGGGCTCCATGCTGCCCGATGGGCTGCCCTTTCCGCCACACGTGTTCGAGATGCTGGAGAACTGGCAGAGCATCGTGGAGCTCAGCCGGCCCAGGTACTGGTCGCTCTTTGACCGAGGCAAGCGGGGCAGCGATCGCCAGGGCATCAAGCGGCTGGAGGCGCTGGCCACGCGGCAACTGGGGTTCGATCTGTTCCAGGTGCTGGAGCGCACCAAGATGCTGCTGTCGTCCCAGGACCTGGCGCGATTGGAGTTCGTGCGCGACGACCTGCGCGTGACCGAGTGGTTCTCGCGCGCCGGGTTCGAGGCGCTGATCCAGGATCAGATTCAGCGCGTGGACACCGCCCTGGACGAGTTGCTGTGCAAGAGCAGCCTGCGGGAGGAGGACATCTCCGGGGTCCTGCGCACCGGGGGCTCGTCCGAGATTCCCGCCTTTGTGGACTTGCTCGCCCGACGCTTTGGGCGGGAACGCATCCGCGAGATCGACCCCTTTACGACGATCGTGGGAGGGTTGGCCCTCAAGGGCCGCGAACTGAGCGCGGACGGCGCCTGACCACGCCGTCCAGGCCCTGAGCGCACGCCCGACCCGATAGCATATGCGAGTGGAGGACCGTGGATACCGTTTCCATTCCGACCGATACATATACCAATCGGCGTACCTTTGCCATCATCTCGCACCCAGATGCCGGCAAGACGACGCTGACCGAGAAACTGCTGCTCTACGGCAGCGCCATCCATCTGGCCGGGAACGTGCGCGCGCGACGCGACCTGCGCGCCACGACCTCCGACTGGATGGAGATGGAGCGCCAGCGCGGCATCTCGATTACTTCCACCGTCCTGCAGTTCCCGTACCGGGGCCATGTGCTGAACCTGCTGGACACCCCGGGCCACCAGGACTTTTCCGAGGACACCTACCGGACGCTCTCGGCGGTGGATTGCGGCGTCATGGTGCTGGATGGCGCCCGGGGGATCGAATCGCAGACGCGGCGCCTGTTCGACGTCTGCCGCGCCCGGGGCGTGCCCATCTTTGCGTTCGTGAACAAGATGGACCGCCCGGCGCGCGACCCGCTGGACCTCCTCGACGAGATCGAGGGCACCCTGGGCATGCAGCCGGTGCCCGTGAACTGGCCGCTGGGCGACGGCCCCGACTTTTGCGGGGTCTATGACCGGGCGCAGCGCAGTGTGTACCTCTATGAGCGCACGACACACAACGAACGCATGGCCCCGGAGACGCTCGTCCCTCTGGAGGCCCTCCGCGGGAACGGCCGTGTGCCGGCCAGGCAGGTCGAGCGGCTCCTGGCGGAAGTCGAACTCTTGGACGGCCTGGGCATCACCCTGGATCTGGAGCGAGTACGGACCGGCGAGCAGATCCCGGTGTTCTTTGGCAGTGCGCTCACGAACTTTGGCGTGCGTCTGTTCCTGGACGCCTTTATAGACCTGGCGCCCATGCCGCAGCCCTACGAGAGCGACGCCGGTCCGGTGGCTCCCGAGCGCGAGGCGTTCAGTGGGTTCGTGTTCAAGATCCAGGCCAACATGAACCCGCGCCACCACGACAGCATTGCGTTCCTCCGCATCTGCTCCGGGCGCTTTAGCCGGGGAATGACGGCGGTCCACGCCCAATCGGGCAAGACGCAGCGCCTGCAGCGGCCGTACAAGGTCTTCGCCGCCGAGCGGGAGGTCATCGATGAGGCCGTGCCGGGCGACATCATCGGCCTGCCGAGCCGCGGGGAGCTGGGCATTGGGGATACGCTCTGCGAGGGATCGATCGTGCGCTATCCCCCGATCCCGCGCTTTCAGCCCGAGTGCTTTTCCTTGCTCCGAAACCGGGACCTGAACAAGCTCAAGCAGTTCACGAGGGGCCTGGAACAGCTGGAGCGCGAGGGCGCCGTGCAGGTGCTCCACAGTGTCGACGCGCTCAAGCGGGAGCCGATCCTGGCAGTAGTCGGCGCGCTGCAGTTCGACGTGGTCCGCTCTCGCCTGGAGAACGAGTACGGGGTGCTCACCGACATCGAGCACCTGCCGTACAGCCTCGCCCGGTGGGTCCATGGCCCCGCGGAGACGATCGCCAGGCTGCCGATGCGCAACGACGTGGTGCTCACGCATGACCGCGACGGCGGCGACGTGGTGCTCTTTAGCACGCCGTTCTACCTGCGTTATGTCACAGAGCACTATCCGGGGTTGCGGTTCGAGTCGCAGTCATAGCGAGGGGGACGGCCTCGCCGCCCCACGGCAAGGTCGCTCGAACGACACCGCCCGGCGCCGCCATGAGTCGCGACGCCGGGCGGTTGTCTGTGGAGCGCTCGTTCCTTACGCCTCGCGGGCCTTGAGGGACACGCCGGTGGCCTCGGTGTACAATTCGCTTACGGCGATGCAGTCCAGATCGCCCTTGCCCATGCCCAGGGCCTGGGTGAACAGCTGGTGCACCAGCGCGGTGTCGAACATCGGCACCTTGAGCGCCTT
>JAAZBQ010000347.1 GCA_012513725.1 Chloroflexota bacterium | reverse complement strand
TGGAGCGCCCCGCTGCCGTTGTGAGCGAGGACGCGGTCGCTGGCTGTGCATCTCCAAGGGGGAAACGGATAGAGCGAACATGCCCACGCTGCTGCACGATACCTTTGACCTGCTGGAGATCGGCACCATCGGCAAGTGGCCGTACACCGCCGAGGGCGAGTACCACGTCGTCGAGCCGCCCCACGACACCGGCGTCTGGGAGGAGGCCAACATCAGCACCCGTTGGCGGGCGGGGACCGGCTGCTGGGCCGTGGTGCCCGACGGCGAGCGGCGCGCCATGGAGGCCACCTTTACCGCCCCGATCGATACCCCCCTCCTCGTGGCGGGGTCGCGCTTTTGGGACGACTATGCCCTGACGGTGGACGTTCGGCCCCTGGGGTGGATTCGCCCGCTGGGCCTGGTGGTCCGCTACCAGAACAGCCGCCGGTACTATCTCGTTGCCCTCTACGAGGATCACGCCGCCCTCCTCAAGCGCGACCACGAGGAGGAGAACGAACTCGCCCGCGCGCCCTGGCAGGGGGGTGTGGACCGCTACGTGGCGGTCGAGGTCGCCTGCCGCGGGGATCGCATCACCGTCCGCCTGGACGGCGAGCGGCTGCTCAGCGCCCGCGACGAGACCTTTCCCCAGGGCCGCATCGGCCTCCTGGCCGAGGGCCCGGCGCGCTTTGCCGACGTGCGCGTCACCGCGTCGGCGGCTGCCGCCAAGCGCGCCCAGGAGGCCGAGGCCCAGTGGCGGCGCGAGGAGGAGGCGCTGCAGGCCGCGCTACCCCAGCCGATCCTCTGGAAGGTGCTCTCCACCGCCGGGTTTGGGACGGACCGGAATCTGCGCTACGGCGACCTGACCGGCGACGGCCGTATGGAGATCGTCGTCCCCCAGGCCGTACACCGCGGCACCCTCGGCGAGTACCCGATGATCACCTGCGTCACCGCGATGGACCTCGACGGCAAGGTGCTGTGGCAACAGGGCCAGCCGTCGTCGCAACACCCCGAGATGCTCGGAGACCTGTGCATCCAGGTGTACGACTGGAACGGGGACGGCAAGGCGGAGGTGTTGTACACGCAGGACTTTCGGCTGCGGGTGCTGGACGGGGCGACGGGGCAAGTGCTGCAGGAAGTGCCCACGCCCTACGACGAGCACCTGCGGGAGGGGGAGCCCTACGCCCGGACGTTCGGGGACTCGATCTACTTTTGCGACCTGGAGGGGCGGGGGGAGCGGCGGAACCTGTTGTTGAAGGACCGCTACAAGACGGTGTGGGCGTACGACCAGGACCTGAACGTGATGTGGAGCCACGTGTTGAACACGGGCCACTACCCGATCGCCTACGACGTGGACGACGACGGCAAGGAGGAGGTGCTGGTCGGGTACTCCTTGATCGACGACGACGGGACGGTGCTGTGGACGCTGCCGTTGACGGACCACATGGACGGGGCGTTCATGGGGCGGCTGGAGGCCGGGGGGCCGGTGCGGATCTGCATGGGGTGTTCGGACGAGGGGTACGTGATGGCGGACGCCGCGGGGCAGATCCTGGCGCACCAGAAGCGGGGGCACTGCCAGGGGGCGTCGGTGGGGCGGTTTGAGCCGGATCGGGAAGACGTGCAGATTGCGACGATCACGTTCTGGCACCATCCGGGGATCATGACCACGTACGACCCGGAGGGGCAGGTGGTGGCGGAGGTAGAGCCCTTGCAGATCGGGTCGATCCTGCCGCCGGTGGACTGGGCGGGGGACGGTCGGGCGTGGCTGTTGCACAACACGCACCCCCAGAAGGGGGGCTTGATGGACATCCACGGGCGCCGCGGGGTG
>JAAZBQ010000346.1 GCA_012513725.1 Chloroflexota bacterium | reverse complement strand
TCGATCACGGGCCCGCCGATCGCGAGGTGGTGCCCGAGCCGGACCACCCGGCCGACCACGAGGCCATGGAGCATGCCGGCCACGACCACGGCGACGGACACGGCGGCCACGGTGTCAGCCACGTGGGCCACGAGGAGATGTTCCGCCGACGGTTCTGGGTCTGTCTAATGCTCTCTATCCCCGTCCTCGTCTTTAGCCCCATGCTCCAGACCTTCCTCGGTTTTCGCACGCCCGAGTTCCCGCTGAGCGCCTGGATTGGGCCTGTGTTCTCCGTCATCATCTTTGCCTACGGCGGAGTGCCGTTCCTGCAGATGGCCGTACCCGAACTGCGCAACCGCCAGCCGGGGATGATGACCCTCATCTCATTGGCCATCAGCGTGGCCTTTGTCTACAGCCTGGCTACCCTCGTTGTCCGGGATGCCGAGCCGTTCTTCTGGGAGTTGGTGACCCTCATCGACATCATGCTCCTCGGCCACTGGATCGAGATGCGCAGCGTGCGCCAGGCCTCCGGGGCCCTCGATGAGCTGGCCCGACTGATGCCCGACACGGCGGAACGCATCCTGCCCGACGGTGGCACCGAGGAGGTGCCGGTTGCTCGCCTGGCCGAGGGGGACCTGTTGCTGGTGCGCCCGGGGGCCAGCGTGCCGGCGGACGGGGAGGTGGCGGAGGGCGAGTCGGACGTGGACGAGGCGATGATCACCGGCGAGTCGCAGCCCGTGCGCAAGGGCGCGGGCGACCGAGTCATCGCCGGGACGATCAACGCGGAGGGCAGCCTGCGCGTGCGGGTGACGGCTACCGGCGAGCAGACCACCCTGGCCGGCATCATGCGCCTGGTCGAGGAGGCACAACAAAGCAAGTCGCGCACCCAGGTGCTGGCCGATCGTGCTGCGGCGTGGCTCTTTTACATCGCCCTGGGCACCGCCGTGATCACGGCCGTGGCCTGGATCATCGCCATCGGCTTTCGGTCCGAGGTGGTGGAGCGGGTAGCCACGGTTCTGGTGATCGCCTGCCCCCACGCGCTGGGCCTGGCCATCCCGCTGGTGGTGGCCATCACCACGGCGATGGGCGCCTCCAACGGCGTGCTGGTCCGCGATCGGCTGGCCCTGGAGGAGGCCCGGGAGATCGATACCGTCATGTTCGACAAGACGGGCACCCTGACCCGGGCAGAGTTCGGCGTAGTGGGCATGGCCACCGCCGACGGCTGGGGCGAGGAGGAGGCCCTGGCGCTGGCGGCGGGGATCGAGGGGGACTCGGAGCACACCATTGCCCAGGGCCTGCGCCGCTCCGCTGCGGAGCGCGGCGTGGCGCCCGCGGAGGTGAGCGGCTTTGAGGCGATCAAGGGCCAGGGCGTTCGCGCCCGGCAAGACGGCCAGACGGTGTACGTCGGCGGGCCACGCCTCCTCGAAGCGCTGGGCGCCGAGCCCTCCGGACGCCTGGCCGCGCTTCGCGACCGGGCGAACGACCGCGGCCAGACGGTGGTCTACCTCTTGGAGGACAACGCCGTCGTCGCCGCCTTTTCGCTGGCGGACGTGGTCCGCCCGGAGAGTCGTGAGGCGGTGCAGCGCCTCCACGACATGGGGATCGAGGTGGCCATGCTGACCGGCGATTCCGAGGCGGTAGCCCGGGCGGTGGCCGAGGACCTGGGGATCGACCAGTACTTTGCCGAGGTGCTGCCCGAGCACAAGGATCGGAAGGTGGCCGCGCTCCAGGCCCAGGGCAGGCGCGTGGCGATGGTCGGCGATGGGGTGAACGATGCGCCGGCCCTGGCCCGCGCCGACGTGGGGATCGCCATCGGCTCGGGCACCGACGTGGCCATCGAGTCCGCCGGCATCATCCTGGTGCAGAGCGACCCGCGCGACGTGGTGGGCGTCATCGCCCTGAGCCGTGCCTCGTACCGCAAGATGGTCCAGAACCTGGCCTGGGCGACGGGCTACAACGTCATCGCGCTGCCCCTGGCGGCGGGCGTGCTGGCCCCGTGGGGCGTGCTCCTCTCGCCGGCGGTGGGCGCGCTGCTGATGTCGCTGTCCACGGTGATCGTAGCGATCAACGCCCAACTCCTCCGCCGGCAGGATGTCGGCTGGGGCGAGGCGGGTACGCCGCAGCCCGCCTGACGGGCGGAGGCGGTGGATTTATCCATAGCCGGCCTACGGGAGGCGGCAAAGGAGGATACATGATGTTCTGCCCATGGTGTGACGGGGGGTGGGCGATCGGGCGCACCCTTCTCAGCGGACTTTTCTTCCTGTTCCTTCTGGCGGTCCTGCTCGCGCTGCTGGGCCTGATCGTTTGGGCCATCGTGCGCGCCAGCCGGGGATCGTCGGGCGGGGCACTGGGCGGTGGCGGCGGCCGCCCGCTGGACATCCTCAAGGAGCGCTACGCCCGGGGCGAAATCACCCGGGAAGAGTACGAGGAACGTCGGCGCGACCTCGAGACTTGACCGCCGCACCGGCAGTCAGCCCTGAGCCGCCCCCGCGCCGGCCAGCGCCCCGCTGGCCCAGGCGAACTGCAGGTTATAG
>JAAZBQ010000345.1 GCA_012513725.1 Chloroflexota bacterium | reverse complement strand
CTGGCGCCCGCGCAGGCCTTTGGCCCCGCGCATCTTCGGACGAACGGTGCCCGATGTACGGCCTTCCGCCCGGGTCAAGTTTCTGAGCAGGCCTGCCCTGAGGTCCGCCGACGTGTTGCGGGGTATGAGGTTGGATGGGAGGCTCGCGGGGTGTGCGGCGCCGACATTGGGCGCCGGCGTCAGTACACGTCCGGGGGATCGGACGGGGGCGTCGGGAGGCCGCACAGGCACGCCCAGGCCTCCCGGGCCTCGGCGACGACGAACAGCGACCCCGTCACGAGCACGAGATCCTCGGGCCCTGCCTCCTCCAGCGCGGCGGTCAGCCCCTCCGCCACGGTGCCCGCCGGGCGGCCGGGGTGGCCGAGGGAGTCCGCATAGGCCGCCAGGTCCCCCACCGGCGTGGCCTTGGCGTGGCGCGAATGCACCAGGAGCACCTCATCGGCGGCCGGGAGGAGCACCCGGAGGAGATCGGCCGGGGGATGCGTGGTCCCGGAGCCAAAGACCAGGATGAGCCGCTCGTAGCGCAGATGATCGCCGACCGCCTCGAGCAGGCGCTCCATGGAATAGGGGTTGTGGGCGCCATCCACCACCACCAAGGGCCTCGCGGAGAGCACCTCCAGGCGCCCGGGCCAGACGACCTCCGCCAACCCGCACCGCACCGCCTCCTGAGGGAGGTCCATGCCGCCCTCGCGGAGCACCTCAAGGGCCGCCACGGCCGTGGCGGCGTTTTCCAGCTGATGGGCGCCCAGGAGTGGGAGGTACAGCCGGTCGTACTCGGGCGACTCCTCGTGGCCGGCGCGGAACACGGCCAGGTGTTGGCCGGAGAGGTCGCTATCCAGGGCGCGCCAGCGCCAGTCGCGCCCCACCACGGTGAGCGGCGCCCCTTGGGCGGTCGCTTTGGCCTCGATGACGCCCAGGGCAGCGGCTTGCTGCGGCGCGGTGACCACCGGCACCCCGGGCTTGATGATGCCCGCCTTTTCGCCGGCGATGGCCTCCAGGGTATCCCCCAGGATCTTGGTGTGATCCAGGCTGATGGAGGTGATCACCGAGACCTCGGGTACCAGGACGTTCGTGGCGTCCAGCCGCCCGCCGAGACCCACCTCGAACACGCCGATATCCACCGGCTCCTCGCTCAAGTACAGCATGGCCAGGGCGGTGATGATCTCAAAGACGGTAACCTCGGGGCGCTCGGCGAGCACCGGCTGCATGCGTTCCACGAGGCGGGCCACGTCCTCCTCGGGGATCGGCTCCCCGTCGCGGCGGATGCGCTCGCGGAAGGTGTGCAGGTGGGGCGAGGTGTACATCCCGGTGCGGTAACCGGCGGCGCGGAGGGCCGACTCGATCATGGCCGTCGTGGAGCCCTTGCCCTTGGTGCCGGCGACGTGGACGGCGCGGTAGGCGTGGTGGGGGTTGCCCAGGGCGGAGAGGAGTTCGCGCACGCGGTCCAGCCGCCAGACGCGCTCGGCGTAGGCGGGGCGTTCGGGGCGGTCGCCCCGTTCATAGTCGGTGCGGCGAAAGATCGCTCTCAGGGCATCGGCGTACGATAGCATGGTGCACTCCTGGGGTGGGGCAGGGCGAAAATCTCCGCGGATTGTACAGCCACTGCGCCGGGAGGACGAATGCGCCCCCGTCGCCAGATCGCAGAGGGCCGGCAGGATGACGGGCGCACGCGAGCGCCTCGACATTTGACGCTCCTCCCCCCGGCACATACACTCCCCTGGCAACCCATGCTCCACTCATCCGTTCGGAGGGTATACCCATCGTGCTGAGGCGCCTGTTCATTATCCTGGGGCTGCTGATCCCGATCGCGTTGGCGGGATGTGGCTCCGGCCGGCTGCTGCGCGACGTGGAGATCCGCCCGGCCGTCATCTCGCCCAACGCCGACGGCACCGACGACGTGGCGGAGATCAAGTACACCCTCACCGCGCAGTCGACGATCGACATCTATCTTCAGGACGCCGATGGCAACCGGCACGATTTCCGGGTGGCCAAGCGCCGGTCGCAGGGG
>JAAZBQ010000344.1 GCA_012513725.1 Chloroflexota bacterium | reverse complement strand
CTGGAGGCGGCCATCCGCGACATGCGCCAAACCCATCTCCGGGTGCTGGCGATGATGGCCAAGGTCCAGGAGGCCAAAAGCAGCTAGCCGCTACCCGGCTTCGTTGGTGTGCTCTGTGTGGGGGCCATCGCTGATCCGAGCGATGGCCTCTATCGTTTCCACCTGGAGGTGGGTGGTAGAGATCACCAGGTTCCGGACCTCCGGGCTCTGGATGGAGCGAAACAACGTCACCAGGAGTTGCTCCTCGTTATCCAGCCCCCGCTCGTCGGGTTCCCCGAGAAAGTAGCCGATGGGCCGGTGCAGGATGCGGGACACCTCCGGGAGGTAGTTGGTGGGCATCAGGCGCACCGCCCGCTCCCAGGAGGAGTAGGTCTCCTTGATGAGCCCCAAGCGCTCCGCCACCTCCACCTGCATGAGGCCCAGGTCCTCCCTGGCCCGCCGCAGCTGCCGGCCGACGAGTTCTGCTGCCGCCTTGTTCTCCATGATAGTGTCTACCCCCTCGTGTTGGAACCCCCACACATCGCGCCGTGACGGATGGGCCCGCCGCCGGTGCACCGGTCACCGGCGGCTGCCCCGCAGGCGGGGCACGATCGTGCCGCCGGTGTGCTCTTAGTATAGTACACGGTGCCCCCATTGTCCATCCCCGTACCGCACGTGTAGCCCACGAATTGGCACGGATCCCCGCGCTCCCTGTTGACAGGCGGTGTGCTTTATGATATGATCTCCGTGCGAAGGGTTCACGCCTCTGGGTACCAATAGCGAGAACGTAAAGGCGGCTGAGCCCCCTTCTTTTGGCCACCTAGACAACTTTTAGTTCACTGGAGGGAGACATATTGTCTACACACGTGGAGGAGCGGATCGCGGTATCGCGCACGATCACCCTCACCCGGCGGGATGCGGACAGGCTGGAGCGGCTGGCGCATCTGTCCGGGCGCTCCCAGTCCCAGGTGGTCCGCATCCTGTTGCGCCGTGCCACGCCGGGCGACGTGGTGTATGGGGCGGAGGAGGCCCAGGGGCGCGATGGCCAGTAGCCTGGAGGCACGGGTAGCGGCCTGGCGGGCACTTCGGGAGGCGTGGTCGGCCTGGCGCAACGAGGAGCAGGAGGTGGTCGGTGCAGGTGAAAACGGTGTCGGTAGAGTATGTGAAGAAACTGCAGGGGAGGCAGCAATACGAGTCCAACACGGTGGGAGTGACCTTGTGGGCAGACCTGGATGAGGGCGAAGACATGGACCAGGCCATGCACGCCTTGTGGGAGATGGCTACGGCGAACGTGAAGGCCAAAGTGACGACCCTGGACAAGGGCGCGGCGGCAGAGTGGCAGGAAACCTACCTGGGGCTGCCGGTGCGGCTCCAGGAGGCAGCGAACAGGGTCATGAGCCCGGGCCAGGGGGACCTGGCCGCGGACCAGAGCAAGTAGCAGACACACACAAAAGGATGGGCAGATGGCAGGCAAAGCAGCGTATCGGCAGGACATGATGGACGCCGTGATCCGGGTGCTGGGGGACGAGGGCGTGTTCGGGCGACCCGTCCTGACGGTACAAGTCCTGGAACCGGACAACGCCCTGGAGGTGGTATCCGGCCGCTGCGGCGAGGCGTTCGGGGGGAGGGTGCTGATGCCCTTCGACGACTTGGGGCTCGCCTTCACCCCGGCCGAACAGGCGCTGTGGGCGGAGCGGTTCCTGAACATCACCGGGGACACCCTCCCGGCGGTGGAGCAGCGGCTGATCGAGGACGGGCTGTACCTCCTGGCTACGTGGGCGCACGAGGACGGGGACCTGTGAACGAGACGCCCGGCGGG
>JAAZBQ010000343.1 GCA_012513725.1 Chloroflexota bacterium | reverse complement strand
CTGTACATGGAGAGGCCGGGCGCTGCGGCGGGATCCAGGACGACAAACTGCTCGCCAGGGACCGTGAACAACGGGTAGGCCGCGCCTACCCGCACATCGAGAGAGACGTCCTCCTCGAGGGTCTGGCCAAAGATGTCGACGACGCCGGCGTGCACCGTGACGGTGTACGTCGTGCGGCCGGCGGATCGGCCGGTGATCTGCACCCCGTTCCCCATGGGCGCTGCCGTCAGATCGGGCAGGGCGGGTGAGACGGTGATCCACTCTGGCAGAAAGGCCTGCTCATCGAGGGGGTTGGAGAAGCGCATGTACCAGGGCGTCAGCGGGGGGCACTCGTTGCCCCAGGCGCACTGGAGCTCCTCCACGCGGAGCGGACCGTAGGTCTGAAAGGTAAAGGACTGCACCCGATCGGTGACCAGTGGCCCCTCGGCAGAGGGCGTGCCGGGTCCCACGTTCACCGTGACGGTGGTGGCGGCGGGGAGCGGCTCCGCGGGAGCAAAGGCCACCCAGCGGCCCTCCTCCGTGGCCTTGACCAGGCGGTAGGCTGCCTCATCATCGGCCACCTCGTCCTCGGTGGCCATGCGCACGCCATACGTGCGACCGCCCGCCGACAGGGTGATCGTCTCCAGGACCGCGGCGGGATCGACCGCCTGGTCAAAGGCGGCGATGATCACGGGCTCGCGCACCGTGGGGCCGCCGCTGGGGCGGTAGGAGGTCAGCGTGACCGGTGGCGTGGCAAAAGACCAGCGCACGGCGTCTTCCAGCGTGCCGCCGGTAGCCGACGCGGTGCCGGCCGGCACCTCCACCGCGTACTCGGTGGCCATCGGAAAGCGGGCGGTGGGTTCAAAGAGCAACGTCTGGGTACCCACCCAGCGCCAGGCGCCCTCGGGCTGGGGGTCCAGCCGCACGGGCACGTCCTCGGCCGCCACCTGCTCCACGGTGCCCAGGGCCACCATGGGCTGGCTAAAGGTCACGCTGAGAAAGGGAGCCAGGGGCACGTCGCCCTCGGGGCTGTAGCGCAGCACCTCGAGGGGGCCGGTATCCGGCGCTCCGGCGGGCGCGGTGGGTTCCTCGGGAGGGAAGGGCTGCTCGATCGTCTCGCCGGGCCGGGGGGGACGGATCGTCTCGGCGGGCAGGCGAAAGTCCTGCTGATCGCCCGTCTCGCCTTCCAGTTCCGGCAAGCGCGCCAGGAGCGCCTGGAGGGCCTCCTCGGCGAGGGGCTCGCCCTCCACCAGGCGGAGCACCTCGGGCGCCGGCGGAACCTCGACGCCCTCCCCCAGGGTAAAGATCAGGCCGGAGGATTCCTGTGCCACGGCGCCTCCTGACATTGCTGGGGAGCTCGAGATGCCCCCTGGCGGGCTGACGGCCACGCTGAATCCGCCCGGGCCCGCAGGCAAGGTGCCGGGGTCCGTCGTGCCACAGCCAAGGGCCAGGGGAGCGAGCAACACGACGACGAGAACGAGTGACAACCATCGGCCGGAGCGCAGGAACGATTGGGGCATGTCGGCCCTCCCAGGGGGTGTGCAGGTGACGCCAGTATCCACAATGCGGGAGCGGATCGTACCACATGATAGGGACGCGCGGGAGGCCGCGGAGGTTCCCC
The DNA here is from genome assembly GCA_012513725.1 of Chloroflexota bacterium. Lineage (GTDB taxonomy): Bacteria > Chloroflexota > Anaerolineae > UBA1429 > UBA1429 > JAAZBQ01. The sequence goes on along the minus strand of JAAZBQ010000343.1, from coordinate 757 downwards.
GCAGGCGAAAAGATCATAATCCGGGCCTAGGGGCACGTCCAGCCGCCGCACCCGCCGCCGCCCGCGGCCCTTGACACACCCTGCCCCCGGGGGTTCAATGCGCCCATCGACCACGCCAGAAGCCAGGGGGTGCGCGCATGGCTACGCCCAGTGACGTCTATTCGCCAGAGGAACTCCGCGCCGCCGGACGCCCGGCGGCCTACGAGGGGGAGGGGCTGCGCGAGATCGCCTTTCCCCTGGGTGGCATCGGCACGGGGTGCGTCTCCCTCTCCGGCCGGGGCAGCCTGGTGGATTGGGAGATATTCAACCGGCCGAACAAGGGCTCCCGGATGCCCCACACGTTCTGCACCCTGTGGGCCCAGGTCGGCCAGGGTCGCCCGGTGGCCCGCGTGCTGCAGGCCCCGGCGGAGCCGCCCTTTAGCGGTGCGGGGGGCGGGCAATACACCGGGCTGGGCTTTGGTGTGGGGCGGGAGGACGGCTCCGGCCTGCCCCCCATGCGCGCGGCGCGCTTTCGTGGCGAGTTCCCCTTTGCCGAGGTGGAGCTCTCCGACCCGGCCCTCCCCCTGGGGGTGACGCTGGAGGCCTACAGCCCCTTTATCCCCCTGAACGCCGACGACTCGGGCCTGCCCATCGCCGTCCTCCGCTACCACCTGCGCAACGATGGCGACGAGCCGGTGCGCGTCTCCCTGGCCGCCAACCTCTGGAACCCCATCGGCTACCCCGGCGAAGGGCCCTTCCAGGGCGAGTTCCTCGGGGG
>JAAZBQ010000342.1 GCA_012513725.1 Chloroflexota bacterium | reverse complement strand
TGCTGCTCGCCGAACTGGGCGACGATCCCCGCGCCGAGCGGTTCGTCGACCTGGCCGAGGTGTTCTGGGAGGCGCACGATGGCGGCGCCGATCTCCAATCCGCCTGCGCGGCGGTCCGGGAGCGGGCAGGGGAGATGGATTGGGGCGTAGACGTGGCCCTGAACGCCTTTGGGTACGCCAACCGCACCTACGGCCCGGAGGACATGTGCCCGCTGGCGCCGGCTGACTAACGCCCGCCCGTCCACGGATCGGGGATCCCAACCAAACGCATTGACGAAAAGGGTCACGGTGCGAGCCACCGTGACCCTTTTCGATTCGGCGCCCGGGCGTAGGCGAGTTCGCTGCGACACTCTTGCGACAACCCTGCGATTCCCCGGTGACATGCCTCCTCTACACTGGAACCGTCATGATTCCTGAGAGGAGGCAGACCGATGACCGACTGTGCAGTACTGACCCACGAACTCACCCGGCGCTTTGGCGACCTGACCGCCGTGGATAGCCTCTCGCTCCGCGTGCCGCGCGGCAGCGTGTACGGCTTTCTGGGGCCCAACGGCGCCGGCAAGTCCACCACCATCCGGATGCTCCTGGGGCTCATCCGGCCTCACGGCGGGCATATCAACGTCCTGGATGAACCCCTCGAGCGCCGGGGCCCGCCGCTGGAGCGGATCGGCACCCTGGTCGAGTCGCCGTCCCTCTACGGGCACCTCACCGGTCGCGAGAACCTCGAGGTCCTTCGGCGCCTGACGCGCACCCCTCGGGGCCGTGTCCCCGAGGTCCTGCGGGTGGTGGGCCTCCTGGCGCCTGCCGACCGGCTGGTCAAGACCTACTCCCACGGCATGCGCCAGCGCCTGGGCATCGCCCTGGCCCTCCTGCGCGACCCGGAACTCCTGATCCTGGACGAGCCCACCAACGGGCTCGACCCCGCCGGCATCCACGAGATCCGCGATCTCTTGAGGCGCCTGCCCGAGACGATGGGGGTGACGGTGTTCCTCTCCTCCCATCTCCTCAGCGAGGTGGAGCAGGTAGCCAGCCACGTGGGCATCATCCGCGAGGGGCGGCTGGTGTTCGAGGGCGAACTGGGAGACCTCTACGCCCGGACCGGCGAGGCGATCACCCTCGGCGTTCCCGATCCCCTCGCCGCCAGCCGGGTGCTCAAGCGGGCGGGGTGGCGGGTGCACAGCCTGGAGCGTGAATGCCTGCAAGTGGTCGCCAGCGGACGGGCCGACGCGGCGCTGATCAACGCTCAACTGGTGGAGGCCGGCGTGCAGGTCTACCATCTGGAGGCGGCGCGCCCCACCCTGGAGAGCATCTTCCTACAACTGACCGGAGACGCCATGGGCCAGGAGCAGGCCGCCCCTGCGCCCTGGAACCTGACCGATGCCGCCGCGGTGCGGCTCGGCGAAGAGGAGATGGTACGATGAGCGACTGGATACGGGCACTCGATGCCGAACGGCTCAAGCTGCGGCGCACCCTGGCGCTGGCCCTGACGGTGGTGGCCCCCCTGGCGATTGTCGCACTGATACTCGCCGAGGTGTTGGACCGTGGGCCCCTGGACGGCCTGTTCATGGATGCCGGCGAGACGCCCTGGGAAGCGTTCCTGCGCATGACCATGAACTGGTGGTCGCTTCTCATGCTGCCGCTCTTTGTGACCTTGGAGGCGGCCCTGGTGGCGAACGTCGAGCACTCGGGCGACCACTGGAAGCAGCTGTTCGCGCTGCCCGTCTCGCGGGGGTCGCTGTACGCGGCCAAGCAGACGGTGGTGATGGCCTTGGTACTCCTGAGCCTGGTGGCGCTCGTCGCCCTGTCCGTCGTGGCCGGGGCGGTGGTCAACGTCCTCTACCCGGATACTCCCTACGGGTGGAGCATCCCCTGGGGGTATGCCCTGCGGCTTGCGGGGGTGGTGTTCCTGGGCTCCTGGCTGGTGACGGCGCTGCATACCTGGGTGAGCCTGCGCTGGCGGAGCTTTGTGGTGCCCTCGGCGCTCGGGATCGTGATGACCGTCGCCGGCGTGATGGTCATCAACTCGGACGTGGGGCCCTACTATCCCTGGACGCTCTCGGCGGTGGCCCTGCTGGGCTGGGTGCGCGAGGGGCTCCTCCCGATGGTGCCCCTGGTGGTGAGCATGGCCGGCGGCGCGGCGGTGGCGCTCCTCGGGGGCTGGAATATCGTCCGACGCGACGTGCTATAGCGGCCTGCCCTAGAGGGCGGACTGCGGTGGGGGCTGGGCGCGGATTTGGGCGCCCGGCCCCCGCTGCCTAGAATGGCTGGGCTGGCCCGCATGCACCCACCCCGGGAGGCGCCGTGACGATCGAAGCGAGTGCAGGGATCGGGCGCGTTCGGCGCGTGGCCGTGTGGGGCGCACCGGGTTCCGGCAAGACCACCCTGGCCCGGCGCCTGGCCGAGCGCCTGGGGGTAGTACACGTGGAGCTGGATGCACTGCACTGGGGCCCCGGCTGGACCCCCGTGGACACCCCTTCTTTTCGCGCCCAGGTCGCGGCAGCGTCGGACGCCGAGGGCTGGGTGATCGATGGGGAGTACCTGAGCAAGGCGGCGGACCTGGTCTGCGCCCGGGCCGATGTCCTGGTCTGGCTGGACTACCCGCTGCCCCTCCTCTTCTGGAGGCTGGTGCGCCGCACGGTGCAGCGCGTGTGGCGGCGGGAGGAGCTGTGGAACGGCAACCGGGAGGACCTGCGCGGGGCGTTCCTGAGCCGGGATTCCCTCGTGGTGTACCTGTTGCGCACCGAACGCGCCAAGCGTCGGCGCCGGGAAGCCCTTGCCGCCGAGTTCGCCGCAGACCGCCTGCGGGCCGCAGGCGGTCTGCGGGTCGTGCGGCTGCGAGGCCCGCAGGAGGCCGACGCGTGGCTTGCTCATGTGGCGGGGCAAGCCTGCGCCCGTAGCCAATGAGGGCGGCACATTGCCGGAGAAAACAACAGGGCCTCTCCCAACGGAGAGGCCCCTGTGGTGGGCGCGACAGGACTCGAACCTGTGATCTCGCGGATGTGAACCGCGCGCTCTAACCAGCTGAGCCACGCACCCGAACGCCGCAAGTATAGCACGCTCCCGGCGAATCTGCAAAACGCCGGGCACATCGGAGTGGCCGTCAGCGCTTTGGCGTGCGCGAGACATGGGGGCGCCTCCTGACCATCGCGCCGGGTAGCCTGGCAACACTCTGACGGATACCCGGCAGATCGACCGGCAACATCCCCAACCTTTGCGTGTTGGCTTTGACCCCAGGGCTATTGGCAACGGTTCCGATGTCATGTATACTGGTGGTGCATTGTGGGAGAGAGTGGCCCATCGTGGCACTCTCGATGTCGCGTGTGGGGAACGCGCCCATCGGGGCGCCCGCCTACTGGCGAGGAAGCACTGCATCCATGTTCCTGGGCGAGTACATTCACTCACTAGACCCAAAGGGTCGCCTCACCATCCCGGCGCGCTTCCGCACGCAGCTAGCCGACGGGTTGGTGATCTCGCGCGGGCCGGACCCCTGTCTGGTCATCTATCCGCAGCGCGAGTGGGAATCCCTCGCCACCAACCTCAGCCGGTTGCCCCGTTCGCAGCGCGCCGCCCGCTCCTATAACCGCTTGCTGTTCGGCGGCGCGGCAGAGGCCAACATGGATCGCATGGGACGGGTACTGGTCCCCTCGTTTCTCCGCGAGTACGCCGCAATCACCGAGGACGCCGTGGTCGTGGGCGTCAACACGGTGATCGAGGTGTGGAACCCCGACGCCTGGCGCCTGATCCGCGAGGCCGACAGCGAAAGCATGGACGACATCCTGGGCGCGGTGGGCCAGATGGGCGTCTAGCGATGGGGGAGCCGGAGCGCTTACACGTGCCCGTGCTGCTCGACGAAGTGCTGGCCGGCCTGCGCCTGGCCCCCGGCCAGAACGTGGTGGACGGCACCGTGGGGATGGGCGGGCACGCGCGCGGGATCCTGGAACGCACTGCGCCGGACGGGCGGCTGCTGGGCATCGACCGCGACCCGAATGCCCTGGCGGTGGCCGCTGAGGAACTGGCCGAGTTCGGATCGCGGGCGGTCCTGCGCCGCGGGGAGTTTCGCCACCTGGGCGAGATCGTTGCGGAGGCCGGCTTGGGCCGGGTCGACGGGGTGCTCCTGGATCTGGGCGTTTCCTCGCTGCAACTGGACCGACCGGAGCGGGGATTCTCCTTCCAGGAGGAGGGCCCGCTGGACATGCGGATGGACCCGAGCGCGCCGCTCACGGCCGAGGAGATCGTGAACCAGTGGCCGGCGGATGAGCTGGCCGATCTGATCTACGCCTATGGCGAGGAGCGGCATTCGCGCCGCGTAGCGCGGGCCATCGTGGCGGCCCGGCCGCTGCGGACCACGGGCGAGCTAGCCCGGGCCGTGAGCAGGGCGGTCGGGGGGCGCTCCGGGGGCATCCATCCGGCCACGCGGACCTTTCAGGCGCTGCGCATTGCGGTGAACGCCGAGCTCGAGTCACTCGAAGAAGTGCTGCCCCAGGCGGTGGCGCTGTTGCGTCCCGGGGGGCGGCTGGCGGTCATCGCTTTCCACTCGTTGGAGGACCGCATCGTCAAGCAGTTCATGGCCCGCGAGGCGCGGGACTGCATCTGCCCACCGCGACTGCCGGTCTGTGTCTGTGGCCACCAGGCCACACTGCGGCCGGTGACGCGCAAGCCCCTCCGGGCGACCGAGGCGGAAGTGGCGCGGAACCCACGCAGCCGGAGTGCACGGCTGCGCATTGCCGAGCGGTTGGAAGCCCAGGAAGGCGCGCAGGAGTCCGAGAGCTAGCATGGATAGGGGCCAGACGCCACCACCGTTCTTTCACATCAGCCAGACGGCCGGCCGCACGGGCGGGACCCGGGTGGACCTGCATCGCTGGGCCTACATCGGCCTGGTCATGGCTCTCCTCGGGCTGGCAGCCTGGCTCTACCTGGAGCAGACCACCGAGGTCGCCTGGTACGGGTACGAGGTGCGTCAGCTGCAGGATCGCAAGGAGCGGCTGCGCCGCGAGCTGACCGCCCTGCGGGCGCAGGTGGCCGTGGCCGGCTCCCTGACCCGGCTGGAGGCGCTTGCCGAGGAACTGGACTATACGATGCCCGAGGCGACCGATACGTCGCGGCGGCTCGTGGTAGAGTACCGGCTGCTGGACGCCGACGCGGATGCAGCCGGCGCCTTGCCCGACGCGGCCGACACGGCCTCCGGCGCGGGAGAACCCGGGGTGGCGCGGTTCGTCCGGGGGTTGGTGGGGCAGCTGGGCGAGTGGTTTGGCGTCGTCTCAGAGGGGAGCCCGACGCCATGAGGCACGCAGCACTACGTAGATGCGAGGGAACCGATGGCGGGCTCCGGTGACGCCGAACTCCAGGGACAGCGCCGGCGCATCGCCTGGCTGGCGACGCTCTTTGCGATGGTGGGCCTCGTCATCTCGGTGCGTCTCGTGCAGTGGATGGTGCTGCCACAGCCCCTGCTCGACGAGGCGCAGTCCGCCGTGCGCAGCCTGACGAACCGCATCGTCGCCACCCGGGGTAACGTCCTGGATGCCTCCGGGCAGTACCTGGCCGTGAGCACGGTGGCTTACCGGGTGAGCGTTTCGCCGCGGCTCCTCACCCAGAGCGAGCGGGATGCTTTGGCGCCGGTGCTTGCCGGGCTCCTGGATCTGCCCGAGGAGCAGGTAGCCACCAGCCTGGCCCGCGAGGACACCGAGTACGAGGTGTTGGCCGACGGCGTTCCCTTTTGGACGGCGATGGAGATCCAGGACCTGCGCAAGAGCGCCCTGCGGCTGGAAGTGGCGTTTGGCCGCGAGTACCCGGACGGCGATCTGGCCTCGGCGGTGCTGGGCTTTCGCATGACCCGGGACAAGGGCCAGGCGCAGTACGGGCTGGAGCAGTACTGGGACGCCGAACTGAGCGGCCGCGACGGCATGTGGCGGGGCATCAGCGACCTGTGGGGCCAGCAGATCCTGGTGAACGAGTCGGGCTATGTGCCCGCCGAGGATGGAGTGGACCTCCTCCTGACGCTGGACCGCAACATCCAGCGCCGCGCCGAGGAGATCCTCCGGGAGACCATCGAGGAGTACGAGGCCGTCGACGGGTCCATCGTGGTGCTGGACCCGCGCACCGGTGGGATCCTGGCCATGGCCGAGTTCCCGGGCTACTCGCCCGCCGCGTACTGGTACGTCTCCAGCAGTGATGTGTACGTGAACGGGGCCGTCAGCACGGCGTACGAGCCGGGCTCCGTGTTCAAGCCGCTGACGATCGCCGCCGCGCTGGAGGCGCGGGTGATCCTGCCGACCGACACCTACGATGATCGTGGGGAGATCATCGTCGGCGGGCATCGCATTTTTAACTCGGACCTGCGGCCGCACGGCACGACGACGATGACCGAGCTCCTGGCGTACTCGCGGAACGTCGGGGCGGCGCACGTGGCCTCGCTTCTGGGGCCGACGCGGTTCTACGAGACGGTTCGCAAGTTTGGCTTTTCGGAGATCACCGGTGTGGACCTGTGGGGCGAGGCGGCCGGCGTGATGCGCGTGCCGGGGAACCAGTACTGGCACATGTCGGACCTGGGCGCCAACTCGTACGGGCAGGGGCTCTCGGCCACGCCCCTGCAGGTGGCGGCGGCCTTTGGGGCCCTGGCCAACCGGGGCGTGCTCATGCGGCCCTACATCGTGGCGGAGGAGCGCTACCCGGATCGCACCGAGGTGCGCCGGCCCTTCCCGGTGCGCCAGGTGGTCTCTCCGGCGGTGGCCGAGCAGGTGAGCACCATGCTGGCCGACGCCGTGGAAATGGGCATGCAAAAGGCCGCGGTGCCGGGCTACCGGCTGGCCGGCAAGTCGGGCACGGCCGGCATCGGCGAGGAGGGTTACGTTAGCGGCGACGCGATCGTTTCCTTTGTGGGCTATGGTCCGTTGCCGGATCCGCGGTTCGTGATCCTGGCCAAGTTTGACAAGCCCGAGCAGGGACGCTGGGGCGTCGAGGTGGCGGCTCCCGCGTTTCAGCAGATGGCCAAGTACCTGATCGACTATTACGGCATCCCGCCGGCAAGCAATGGCACCCTCGCCTCGGCAGGCGAGGCCCCGAGTAGGAACTGATAGCCAGGTGGCATCGTGACGACAGAGGATCGCTACACGCTACGTACATTGCTAACGGATCTCGGCCTGCGGGAACCCCTCGCGGGCGCCGAGGTCGTGGCGTTGGGGGGCGTGGCGATCGACTCCCGCACCGTGCAGGCGGGGAACCTGTTCGTCGCCCTCCCTGGGGAGCGCACCGACGGCCACGCCTACGTGGAGGATGCCTTTGGGGCGGGGGCGGCCGCCGCCTTGGTGAGCCGCGCCGTCGATGGGCATCCGGTCGTCGACGTCGCCTCCGGGGCGCGGCCCGACGCCTGGCGGGCGCCGATTGCCGTGCGCGTTGCGGATACCCTCTCCGCGCTGCAGCGGGCCGCCGGCGCCCGGCGCCTGGCGCGCCCCGACCTGCGCGTCGTCGGCGTCACCGGCTCGGTGGGCAAGACGACGACCAAGGAGGCGGTGTCTGCCGTCCTGGCCGGGCGCTTTGCCACCCTCCACAGCGCCGGGAACCGCAACAACGAGATCGGCCTGCCGCTGACGCTCATGGGTCTCCGGGCCGAGCACCGCGTGGCGGTGCTGGAGATGGGCATGTATGACCTGGGGGAGATCGCCACCCTGTGCGAGATCGCCCGGCCCCAGGTGGGCGTGGTGACGAACGTGGGGCCCGTGCACCTCGAGCGGCTGGGCACCATGGAGCGGATCGCGCAGGCCAAGGGCGAACTCCTCGCCGCACTGCCCGAGGGGGGCGTGGCGGTGCTGAACGGCGACGACCCGCGGGTGGCGGCCATGCCGACCCCGGGCGGCGTGCACCGGCTGACGTACGGGCTCGGGGCGGAGAACGACGTCCGCGCGACGCGCGTGGTGGGCGAGGGGCTGGGCGGCGTGCGCTTTGCGGCCGAGGTTTCAGCCTGCCCGGAACTGG
>JAAZBQ010000341.1 GCA_012513725.1 Chloroflexota bacterium | reverse complement strand
TGCACCACCGGCATGTAAAAGGTCTGCTTTTGCACCAATCCATAGTCGCCCAGATGCGTGCCGTGGTCGGAGGCCAGCGCCACGATGGTGTTCTCCAGGAGGCCGCGGGAGCGCATCCAGTCCAGCAGGCCGCCCAAGAGGCTGTCGAGGTAGGCCACCTCGCCATAGTAGTAGCGGCGCATGGCCGAGATCTGCTCCGGCGTCAGCCGCGAGGACGACGCTGCCCGGGCCAGCCACTCGCCCACCCACTCCGGGCAGCCGGCTGGCAGGTCCTCCGCCTCGGCTGGCAGGCGGATGGCCTCCTCGGCGACCGCCGTATCGAACGGCGCCGGCGGCACTACCGGGGTGTGCGGCCCGTTGAACGACAGGCGCAGGAGAAATGGCCGATCGGCGGGCAGAGCCTCGAGCCACCACTGCGCCGCGCGCACGACGCCAGCCTCGGCGGTGTGCTCGGCGGGCTCGGGGTAGCGGCCCCCAAAGATCCAGGGGTAAGGCTCCGGCGGGTACTGGACCACGCCGTGGGCCGCCGCGTCGTATTGCTCGGCATAGTGGTAATAGTGCACGGCGTCGGAGAGGACGTGCGGCTCCTCGAGGGCAAAAGCCGGGCGAAGCGTGTGGAAATCCTGTTTTCCGAACGACGCCGAGGCGTAGCCCGCCTCGATCAACGGCGCCGTGAGGTGGGGCAGGTCCAGATGGTGCCGATGCCGGTTCCACCAGATGCCGGTTCGGGATGGGTACTGCCCGGTAAAGAGGGAGAGGCGCGCCGGCACGCACACGGGGGCCGGCGTCACCGCGTGGCGGTAGATGGCGCCCTCTCGCGCCAGGCGGTCCAGGTTCGGCGTGGCCGCCCACGGGCTGCCATAGCAGCCCAGGGAATCGGTGCGCTGCTCGTCGGTCATCAACCACAGGACGTTGGGGCGGCTATCGGCCACGGTCAGTCTCCTCGGGAGTCGGGGCGGGATGGGCGGCGCCAGTATAGCACACCCGGGCGCCCGGCGCCTCCCCGCGGGTCCCCCGGGCACACAGTCACCCAGGTCTCACCTTCTACATCGAGCCGACCTGGTCTTTTATGGGCTGCGGTGGTCTGGCCACCGCTTTGCGCCCTTTATAGCCGCTCGGTCGTCCGGTGACGTGCCAGTCGTTGGTCTCGGTCTATCAGGAGTCAGGCCCACTCCTACTCCGACAAATGCCCTGCCTCCAGCGGGGAAAGCGGTGGCCAGACCACCGCAGCCCATAGAAGAGGCCGACCGTGTTGGGATGGAGAGGAGGGTTGTCTTGCTGTGTGATAGGGGAGGCGGTGCCGGTGGAGAGGTGACCTTGACAGTCCTCCGGGCCGCACGTACACTCGACGCACGAAACCGAACGGGGGTACGCTTGCACGGTAGCAGAAAACAGGAACACATCGATATCTGCCTGCGGGAGGACGTCCGCTCGGCCACGACGACGGGGCTGGAAGCCTACCGCCTGGTCCATCAGCCCCTGCCCGAGATGGCCCTGGCCGACGTGGACGCTTCGACGCGCTTCCTCGGGCACCCGTTGCAGGCGCCCCTGCTCCTCTCGGCGATGACCGGCGGGGTCGAAGAGGCGCGGCACATCAACCGCCGCCTCGCCACCGCGGCCCAGGCGCTGGGGTTGGCTATGGGCCTGGGCTCTCAACGCGCCGGCCTCGAGGACCCCGCCCTGATGGCCACCTATCAGGTGCGCGACATCGCCCCCGACATCCTCCTGCTGGCCAACCTCGGCGCGGTGCAGCTGAACTATGGCTATGGCCTCGACCAGTGCCGTCGGGCCGTGGAATCGGTCGGGGCCGATGCGCTGGTGTTGCACCTGAATCCCCTCCACGAGGCGGTGCAGCCGGGCGGCAACACGAACTTTGGCGGGCTGCTGGCCAAGATCGAGGCGCTCTGCCGCGATCTCGGGGCGCCCGTGATCGTCAAGGAGGTCGGCTGGGGGCTCTCGGCCGAGGCGGCCCTGGCCCTGCAGGGCGTCGGCGTGGCCGCGCTGGACGTGGCCGGCGCCGGCGGCACGTCGTGGAGCGAGGTGGAGCGCTACCGGAGCGTCTCGGAGGCCGACGCCGAGGTGGCCCGCGCCTTTTGCGGGTGGGGCACCCCCACCGCCGAGGCGCTGGTCGGCGCGCGGCGCGCCTGCCCCGATACGCCGCTCATCGCCTCCGGCGGGATCACCAACGGCGTCCAGGCGGCCCTCTGCCTGGCCCTTGGCGCCGACCTGGTGGGCCTGGCCCAAGCCGTATTGCCGGCGGCGGCCGAGTCAGAGGAGGCAGTCGTCGAGCGCACCCGCACCGTCGTGCGCCAGTTGCGCACGGCCATGTTCTGTACGGGCGCCCGCACACTCGCGGCGCTCGATGCCACCCGCGTCTACCCGAGGAGCCAAACAATCCCATGAGCCTGGACCCGCAGCCGTACCTGGACGCCATCGAGAGCCACCTGCAGCGCCTCCTCACGCCCCCCGAGAACGCGTCCAGCGACATGTACGGCATGATGCGCTACCACATGGGCTGGGCCGACGAGGCGCTGCGGCCTCTGGAGGCGCCCCGCGGCAAGCGGCTTCGCCCGCTCCTGTGCTTGCTGGCCTGCGAGGCGGCCGGCGGCGACTGGCGCTCCGCCGTGCCCGCCGCCTGTGCCATCGAACTGGTGCACAACTTTTCGCTGCTCCACGACGACATCGAGGACAACTCGACCACCCGGCGCCACCGCCCCACCGCCTGGACGCTGTGGGGGGTCCCCCAGGCGCTGAACACCGGTGACGCCATGTGGGCCGTCTCCCACCTGGCCAACCACGAGCTGACTGCCTTGGGCCACCCGCCCGAGCGGGTGCTGGCGGCCATCCGCCGGCTCGACGAGGCCTGCCTGCGCCTCTGCTCGGGCCAATACCTGGACCTACGGTTCGAGCAGATGGACGTCGTATCGGTGGCCGAGTACGAGGAGATGATCTCGGGCAAGACGGCGGCGCTCCTTTCGGCGGCGGTGGCCATCGGCGCGCTCCTGGGCGGCGCCGAGGAGGGCGTGGTCGAAGAGTGGGCGGCCTACGGCCACCTCCTCGGCATCAGCTTTCAGGTGGTTGACGACATCCTGGGCATCTGGGGAGACGCCGAGGAGACGGGCAAGTCTGCAGCGAGCGACATCGTCACCCGCAAAAAGACGCTGCCCGTGTTGTACGCCCTGGACTGGGAGCGCGAGCAGGGCTTGAGCGACCTGGCCGACCTCTATGCTCGCCCGACGATCGAAAAAGCCGACGTCGCCCAGGCGTTGGCCCTGTTGGAGCGCGCCGGGGCTCGCAAGTACGCCCAGCGCTGGGCCGATGATCGCCAGGAACAAGGGCTCGCCCACCTCCGGGACGCCGGCGGGCAGCCTGACGTGACGGCGGCGCTCGCCGTGCTCACCCTCACCCTCCTCTACCGCTTGTCCTGACCGCGATCGGCGCCGTACAGGGCAGTCAGGTAGCGCCCTGCTGAGGAGTGCGCGGCGCACCCGTGCGGGGAACTTTTTGGCGTGCGTCCTCGTCTATTGGGCATACCCGATTCCCACAGCAGATGCAGGAGGCAGTCGTGCAGCGTCCCGGGCCAGCGCGCCCCTGGGGCCGTCTGGTAGCGGCCGTCGTGGCCTGCTGCCTGGTGGCCGTCGGTGCCGCCTGGGCCATCATCGGGCCCCTGCCCTCGATCGATAGCCGCCAGGAGCCACCCGCCCCGTCCACCCTGGTGTTCGACCGGGAGGGCCGGCTCCTGTACGAGGCGGTAGATCCCAACGCCGGCGCCCACCGCCCGGTGCCCCTGGAAGAGATCCCCCTGGCCCTCCGCCAGGCCATCGTGGCCACCGAAGACGCCTCGTTCTACACGAACCCCGGCATCGACGCCCGGGGCATCCTGCGCGCCCTGATCATCAACATCGGGAGCGGCGAGATCCGCTCCGGCGGCAGCACCATCACCCAGCAACTGGCCCGCAACCTGATCCTCGATGAGGAGGAGCGCACCACCCGCTCGTGGCGCCGCAAGATCCGCGAGGCGATCCTGGCCTGGCGCCTGACCCGCGCCCTGAGCAAGGACGATATCCTGGCCCTGTACCTGAACGAGACCGACTTTGGCAACATGGCCTTTGGGGTGGAGGCGGCGGCCCGGATCTACTTTGGCAAGCCGGTCTCCCAGCTGAACCTGGCCGAGTGCGCCCTCCTGGCCGGGTTGCCACAATCGCCGGCCCTGTACAGCCCATTTACCCACCTCGAGGCGGCCAAGGAGCGCCAGCGCGTGGTGCTGGGCCTCATGGCGGAGGAGGGCTACATCAGCCAGGAGCGGGCCGACCAGGCCCACCGGGAGACCCTGGGGCTGGCCGGGAAAGCGTTCCCCATCGAGGCGCCCCACGCCACCATGCTGGCCATCGAGCAGGCCGGCGCCCTCCTGGAAGAGGGCGCCCTGCAGCGCGGGGGCCTGCGCCTCTACACCACCATCGACCTGCCGCTGCAGCGCGCGGCCGAGGCCCACGTCCGCCGGCACCTGGCCGCCCTGAACGAGGCGGGAGCGGAGGGACCCGGCCACGGCGTCCGCAACGCCGGAGTCGTGGCGCTGGAGCCCGACTCGGGCGCCGTGCGGGTGATGGTGGGCAGCCCGGACTATTTCGACGCGCGGATCGACGGGGCGGTGAACGCGGCAGTGGCGTTGCGCCAGCCCGGCTCGGCCATCAAGCCGTTGACGTATGCGGCGGCGTTCGAGCGGGGCTATGCCCCGGCCAGCATGTTCTCCGACGTGCCCACGTCGTTCACCACCCACGAGGGCCAGCCCTACACCCCGGCGAACTATGACCGGCGCTTTCGCGGGCCGGTTTCGCTGCGCACGGCGCTCGCTTCGTCGT
>JAAZBQ010000340.1 GCA_012513725.1 Chloroflexota bacterium | reverse complement strand
GGCTCTGGAGAGCCTGGAGGTTTCCGATGGATGCACCCAGAGATGATCGGGAGCGGATCCTGGTGATCTGCACGGGCAACTCGGCGCGCTCGCAGATGGCCGAGGGGTTGCTGCGCCACCTGGGCGGTGACGCCGTCCAGGCAATGAGCGGCGGCTCGCGGCCGGCCGAGCGCGTGCACCCCCTCGCCGTGCGGGCCATGGCCGAGATCGGCATCGACATCCGCGCCCACCGGCCCAAGCACCTCTCGTCGTTTATCGGTCGGCCGATCGACTGGGTGATCGTCGTGTGCGCCCGGGCGGCGCGAGACTGCCCCCATTTCCCCGGCTCCCAGGCCACCCTGCACTGGTTCTACGACGACCCCGCCGAGGTAGAGGGCAACGAGGAGCAGCGGCTGGCCGCCTTTAGCGCCGTGCGCGACGACCTCACCCGGCGCATCCGCGAGTGGCTGGCGCTCTCCCCCGCCGAGCGCCTGGCCGGCGCAGAGACGGACGACTTGACGGGATTGGCCGGGCTGACGGGCATGCGCCGCCCCGGGGACTGACGCCGTGCGCCGCCGACCCACGGGCCATCGAGGGGCGGCACGGGCGCATCGTCACGGGTCCCCCGCGTGCTTCGCTCGCCCCGGCGATTGGTGGTACAATCCCGCGGTGTGTCGTAACCTACCGAAAAGGACATCCATGACCACCAGCCACCCCACGCCCGCGCCTGCGCTGAGGGGCGCCCGATGGCTGCTCGCTCTCCTGTTGGTGCTGCTTGCGGCCCTGTCGGCCTGCTCTCCGCGCGGCGCTGACCCGACGCCCACTCTGCCGGCCAACCCCGGTTCGGCGGTCGAACCCACCCCGACGACGGCTCCGGTGCAGGGGCCCGCGCTCCCGCCGGCGCCGACCGGGCAGGCAGAGCCCACCGCCCCCGCGTCGGCCGCCCGGCAGGGGCTGGACCTCACCATCCTGCACACCAACGACGTGCGCGGCGAGATCGAGCCCTGTGGTTGAGGGATCCCCAAGGGGGGTCTGGCCCGGCGGGCCAGCGCAATCGCTGAGGAGACGGACGCGGCCGCGGGGACGGTGCTGGTGCTGGAGGCGGGCAGCAGCCTGCTCGGCGCCTGGGAATCCCTGTCCTCCGACGGCCAGGTGACCGTCGAGGGGATGAACGCCATGGGGTACGACGCCATGGGCGTCGGCATGATGGACGGCATCAAGGGCCTCGACGTGCTCCTGGCCCGGCGGGAGGAGGCCGCCTTCCCGATGCTCTCCGCCAACCTCACCTACGTCGAGGACGGCGCCCTGGTGCTGGAGCCCTATGCCATCCTGGTGCGCGACGGCGTGCGGTTCGGCCTCCTGGGGCTGACGGGACCCCAGTTCACCCAAGGGCCCGGCCTGGCCGAGATCGTCGCCGTGGAAGACGCCACCGAGGCCGCTGCCCACTACGTCCCAGAACTCTGGGAGCGGGCGGACGTGGTCATCGTTCTCTCCAGCCTGGGCAAGGCCGCCGACAATGCCCTGGCCGCCGCGGTGCCCGGCATCGACATCGTCATCGGCTCCAGTTCGGCGTACCTCATGCCGGAACCCGACCGGGCGGGCGACACGGTGATCGTCCAGCAGGGCTACCTCGGCGAGTGGCTCGGACACCTGCACGTTCGCTACGACGACCAAGGCGCCATCGCGGAGGCCGCGTCGCGCTACATCGCCCTGGATGAGAACTATCCCGACGACCCGGACCTGGCGGCGCTGGTCGCCCGCTACCAGGCGCTCTATCCCACGCCGGCGCCTGCCACGCCGACGGGCAT
>JAAZBQ010000339.1 GCA_012513725.1 Chloroflexota bacterium | reverse complement strand
TGGTCCACGTGCCCGATCGTCCCTACGTTCACGTGCGGCTTGGTCCGCTCAAATACCTGCTTGCCCATGAAGGCTCCTTTCCCCCGCGACGCTGCGCGCTCGCGCTCATTGTGACTGGATCGTTAGTCTGGTGACGAAAAAACCGCTAGATTATAGACGAAAGCCCGGTGCCGGCAAAATAACGGGGCAACGCGCACGCTTCCACTCAACCGGGCAGAGGCCCCCCGAGAATCCGGTTAGAAACCTCCTCGGGCACCGGGGCATAGTGGGAGAACTCCATGGTAGAGACTCCCCGCCCCTGGGTTGCCGAGCGCAGATCGGTGGTATAGCCAAACATCTCCCCCAGCGGCGCCACCCCGCGGATGCTCTGCATCCCGCCGGGCTGAGGCGTCATGCCGTGGATCTCGCCACGCCGGGCGCTCAGGTCGCCGATCACGTCCCCGGTGCTCTCCTCGGGGGCGATCACCTCCAGGCGCATCACCGGCTCCAGCACGACGGGTGCCGCCTCGCGCAGCCCCTGCAAAAAGGCTACCGCCGCGGCCCGGTAAAAGGCCGCCTCGCTGGACTCGTTCTCGTACACCGTCGCGTCCACCAGGCGCACACCGATGCCGGTCAGCGGAAAGCCAGCCAGCACGCCGCCGCTCTGCGAATCGCGCACGGCGGACTCGACGGCCGCGGCCATCTCGGCCGGCAGTACCTCCGGGGAGAGCAGGTTCTCATAGGCGAACTCCTCGCCCCGCCCCAAGGGCCGCAGCTCCAGCACGACGCGCGCCGCCTGCGGCTTGCCCGCGCGCTGAGTGTGATAGTCCTCTTCGGCGCGGACGGTGCGGGTGATCGCCTCCCGGTAGGCCACCTGGGGCTTGCCGACGCTCACGCCGACGTGAAACTCGCGGCGCAGGCGCTCGACGAGCACCTCCAGGTGCAGTTCGCCCATGCCGGAGATGATCCGCTGGCCCGTGTGCTCGTCGGTCCGCACCCGAAAGGTGGGATCCTCATCGGCCAGGCTGGCCAGCGCCGCCTCGAGCTTTTGCTCGTCGGCGCCGGTGCGCGGCTCGATGGAGATGTGGATCACCGGCTCCGGGAAACGGATGGTCTCCAGGATCACCGGATGGGCCGCATCGCACAGGGTATCTCCGGTGAACGTGAACTTGAGTCCACCGACAGCGGCGATATCGCCGGCGCCGACCTCCTGTGCATCCTCGCGATGGTTCGCGTACATGTGCAGGAGTCGCCCGATGCGCTCTTTTCTCTTTTTCGGGGAATTGGTTACCGAGGAATTGGACCGAAGCGTGCCAGAGTAGACGCGCATGTAGGCCAGCCTTCCAACAAAGGGGTCGCTGACCGTCTTGAAGACCAGTGCAGCGAGCGGCTCCCCGGGATCGGCGTGCATGAGCACCGTCTCACCGGACTCGGGATCGAGTCCCTGGATCGGTGGCACGTCCAAAGGGGAGGGAAGGTAGTCCACAATCGCGTCTAGAACCGGCTGTACGCCTCGGTTGCGGAGTGATGCGCCGCAGAGGACCGGCACCAACTGGTTCGACAGAGTGGCCTGTCGTAGACCAGCCCGCAACTCCTCGGAGCTCAATTCTTCACCGTCGAGGTACTTGGCGAGCAAGACGTCGTCCGTCTCCGCGATGGCCTCAACCATGTCCTCGTGGGCCCTGGCCACGACATCCTGCAACTCGTCGGGCATCGCCACCCGCTCGGGGCGGGCGCCCAACTCGTCTTGCCACACCAGGGCCACGTTGTCGATCAAGTCGACAACGCCGTGAAAAGAAGCCTCGGCTCCAATAGGCACCTGTATCGCCACAGGTACAGCTTCCAGGCGCTCGCGGATCGAGTCCAACGAACGCCAGAAGTCGGCTCCCGTTCTATCCATCTTGTTAATAAAGCAGATCCGCGGCACGCCAAAGCGATCTGCTTGCCGCCAGACGGTTTCCGACTGGGGCTCTACGCCACGCACAGCGTCAAACACTACGACGCCACCATCGAGGACGCGCAGGCTGCGCTGCACCTCGGCGGTAAAGTCGATGTGGCCCGGCGTATCGATGATGTTAATCCGGTAGCCCCTCCAGAAGGAGGTGACCGCCGCCGAGGCGATGGTGATGCCCCGTTCGCGCTCCTGCTCCATCCAATCGGTGACGGTCGTGCCTTCGTCGACGTTGCCGATCCGGTGGGTACGCCCAGTGTAGAACAGGATGCGCTCGGTGGTAGTCGTCTTGCCGGCGTCGATGTGCGCGATGATGCCGATGTTGCGCACCAACTCCAGGCGGCTACTCTCTGTGGTCGATCCCATGTATCCCTGCTCCTATCGTACCTTGAGGCTTCAGGATATCGGGACGCGACCACCGCACGGGGTCGACCCGTGCTACCCTACCACCGATAGTGGGCGAAGGCCTTGTTCGCCTCAGCCATCCTGTGGGCGTCCTCGCGCCTCTTGACGGCCGCGCCAGCGTTCTGGGCGGCTTCCATCAGCTCGGCGGCCAGCTGGTCGGCAAAGGTCCGTCCATTCCGGGCCTGGGCCGCCATCAGCAGCCAGCGCATGGCGAGCGCGCCGCGCCGGTGCACGGCCACCTCGACCGGCACCTGATACGTCGCACCACCCACGCGCCGAGGCTTGACCTCGATCATCGGGGCGACGTTGCGCATGGCCTGCTCAAAGACCTCGAGAGGCTCTCGACCGGTGCGCTCCTGGATGATCTCGAACGCGTCGTACACGAGCCGGCGAGCCGTGCTCTTTTTGCCGCCCCGCATCACCTTGTTGATAAAGCGGGACAGCAGTTCGCTGTTGTACCTATCATCGGGCCGTACTTCCCGACGTTCCGGCCGATAGCGTCTCGGCATACTCTGTCTCCTGTCGATCGGCACGCGCGGCGCAGCCGTGCATGCCCCTCAGCGGACTCTGGCGCCGCCAGAGCGGGGTTATCTGCCCTTCTTGGTGCCGTACTGTGAGCGACCGCGAGCGCGGCCTTCGACGCCGGCAGCGTCCAGCGCGCCACGCACGATGGTGTAGCGGACGCCCGGCAGATCGCGGACGCGACCGCCGCGCACCAGCACCACCGAGTGCTCCTGCAGGTTGTGCCCCTCACCCGGGATGTAGGCCGTGACCTCCTGCCCGTTGGACAGCCGCACCCTGGCGATCTTGCGCAGCGCAGAGTTCGGTTTCTTGGGCGTGATGGTACGCACCTGGGTGCACACTCCCCGCCGCTGTGGAGCGCTCCTCTTGGAGCGGGTTACCCGCCCCTTTTGCGTGTTCATGTTATAGCTCAGCGCAGGAGCCTCAGACTTGCCCTTCTGCAGTTTGCGCCCCTTGCGTACGAGCTGATTAATTGTCGGCAAAGTACTCCTCCCGGTTTCGCTGCCAGGCAGGTTGGACTCACGATCGGTGATTATATCATCCCGCCCGTACACTGTCAAAACAACCGGCCTCGCCGATGCGGACCGGTTACCAGAAGGGGTGAGCGGTGGCGTGCACCGCCCACCCCTGTGCTCACGACGCCTCAGCGGCCCGAGGAGCCAAAGCCCAGCCCCAGGCCCAGCCCGAGGTTCGGCAGGATGTTCGCCTGATCCGTGCGCACGAGCGGTACGCTCTCGCCGGTCTCGTTGAACACCTCCACCGACAGCCCCAGTGCCTGGAGCTCCTTGATCAGCACGCTGAACGACTCGGGGACGCCGGCCTCGGTGACCGGCTCGCCCTTGACGATCGCCTCGTACGTCTTGACACGGCCCATCACGTCGTCGGACTTGATGGTCAGCATCTCCTGCAGGGTGTGCGCCGCGCCATAGGCCTCCAGCGCCCACACCTCCATCTCGCCAAAGCGCTGGCCGCCGAACTGCGCCTTGCCGCCCAGCGGCTGCTGGGTGACCAGGGAGTACGGCCCCGTCGAGCGGGCGTGCACCTTGTCTTGCACGAGGTGGGCCAGCTTGAGCATGTAGATGATGCCCACCGTCACCGGCCGGTCAAAGGGCTCACCGGTCTTGCCGTCGTAGAGCACCATCTTGCCCGTCGTCGGCAACGGCTGGTTCGTCTCCTGGGCGCGCTGCATGGCCTGCTTGGTGACCTCCTCGTCGGAGAGGTCCTCGGTCTCCACGCCCTCGTCGCCGAGCCACACCCGCAGGCACAGTGCCCGGACAAGATCGTTCGCCGCGTCGCGATCCTCAGCCTCCTGCTCCGAGTCCTCGTAGACCATCACCTCGGAGGCGCTGTAACCCTGCTCCTCCAGCCAGTGGCGCAGCCACGTGCGCCGGGTCGTGTTGTGGTCCGCCAGGATCGCGTCCACCTCCTCGATGCCATAACCACGCTCGCTGAGATAGTCGCCCAGGTACAGGTGGCGCGCATCCTCGTCGTCCTGGAGGGTCTCCTCGTCGATCTCTTGCTCGGCGAGCCAGTCCCAAGCGCGCATCCCCAGGCCCATCCAGGCCCGGTCGATGAGCCACGCCCTGGCCAGCTCGGCCACGATCTCGTTCTCGTCGGCCCCGTCGGATACGGGGGTGGCCACCCGGAAGCCCAGTCGGTCCGCCGCCCAGCCCAGATGCGTCTCCAGGATCTGGCCGACGTTCATGCGGCCGGGAACGCCTAGCGGGTTCAGGATGATCTCCACCGAGGTGCCGTCCTCGAGATAGGGCATGTCCTCGATGGGCACCACGGCCGAGATGACGCCCTTGTTGCCGTGGCGTCCGGCCATCTTGTCGCCTTCGGCCAGCTTGCGCAACTGCGCCACGCCGACCCGCACCATCTTTTCCACGCCAGCCGCCATGTCGCGGTGGTCGTCGCGGGTAAAGACGTGGACGTCCACGACCTTGCCCTCTTCACCGTGGGGCAGGCGCAGCGACGAATCCTTGACCTCCCGCGCTTTCTCGCCAAAGATGGCGCGCAGGAGCTTTTCCTCCGGCGTCAGTTCCGTCTCGCCCTTGGGCGTGATCTTGCCCACCAGAACGTCGCCGGGGCCCACCCGGGCGCCGACATAGATGACGCCCTCCTCGTCCAGGTTCTCGAGGACGTCCTCGCCGACGTTCGGGATGTCGCGAGTGATTTCCTCGGGCCCCAGTTTCGTGTCGCGGGCCTCCGTCTCGTGCTTTTCGATGTGGATGGAGGAGAACTTGTCCTCGCGCACCAGCTGCTCGCTGACCAGGATGGCGTCCTCATAGTTGCCGCCCTCCCACGACATGAACGCGGCCAGCACGTTCTGCCCCAGGGCCAGCTCGCCCTGCTCGGTGGACGACGAGTCGCCGATCACGTCACCGACCTCCACCCGATCGCCCTTGGCGACCACGGCGTGCTGATCGATGCACGTGGACTGGTTGGATCGCTCGAACTTGCGCAGGTGGTAGGTATCCTCCTGCCCCTCGTCGGACTGGATGATGACCCGCGAGCCCGAAGCACTGACCACCTTGCCCCCGCGCAGCGCGGTGAGCACCTGGCCCGAGTCGATGGCCGCCTGGTACTCCATGCCGGTGCCCACCAGGGGCGCCTCGGCCATCAGGAGCGGCACGGCCTGCCGCTGCATGTTGGAGCCCATCAGGGCGCGGTTCGCGTCGTCGTGCTCGAGGAACGGGATCAACGCCGCAGAGACGCCCACCACCTGCTTGGGCGAGACGTCCATGAACGACACGCGGTCTACGTTCTCGATGA
>JAAZBQ010000338.1 GCA_012513725.1 Chloroflexota bacterium | reverse complement strand
CGGGGAGTTCGGCAGGTGCACCAGCATGGTGGCCTCTGCCAGGGTGAGATCTTCGACGCTCTTGGAAAAGTAGATCTGGGCCGCCGCCTCGACGCCAACGGCCATGCGGCCGTAGGGGATGCTGTTCAGGTACCACTCCAGGATGGTATCGCGCCCCTCCTTGCCGGGGTAGCGCTCGGTGAGCTCGTAGGAGAGCACCAATTCCTTGAGCTTGCGCGCATAGGAACGCTTGATGCGCTCCTCGTAGGTCATGATGACGTTACGCACCAGCTGCTGGGTGATGGAGGACCCGCCGCCCTCATCCTCGCCGCGCAAGACGCCCCACACGGCGCGGCCCAGGCCGCGGATGTTGATGCCGCCGGGGTTCGTGTAAAAGGTGCGGTCCTCCATCGCCACGGTGGCATCGCGGAGGTACTGGGGGATGCGCTCCAGGGGCACCGCCGTGCGGTGCCCTTCCGGCGCAATCACTTCGTAAAGAACGACCTGTCCTGTACGGTCGTACAGACGCGTGGTCTCGAACTGCTGAGCACTGGCTAGGCCGATCTCATCGGCAGAGGGCAGCTCCTGGATGTACGAGCTATACAGCCCATAGGCACTGACCACCGCGAGGAGAGCGAACATCACCCCGCTGAACAAAAACGCGGAAAGCCCCACGAAAGCAAAGCGGAGGGCTTGGAGCCCTCCACTTTGCCGCGGGCGCCGCATGCGACGCCGCAACAGGACCAGGTCCATGACTATTCCTCAGACTCGACGTCGGTCACGAGCTCCTCGGGCTCCTCTTCCTCACCGTTCGCGTCGGACGCGACATCGTCCTCGTCCAGACCGGCGGGGATGGCCTCAAAGTCCGGCATATCGCCGACCGGCCCGAACCCGAGGGCATCGGTGCCGAGCAACTCGGGGCCGAACTCGCCCAGGAGATCGCCCTCGAGGGCCTCGAGCTCATCGTCCGTCGGCTCGCCCTCGACAGCCTCCTGCTCGACACGGAAGCCCGTGCCGGCCGGGATCAGCTTGCCGATGATGACCGACTCTTTCAGACCGCGCAGATCATCGACCTTGCCCTCGATGGCCGCGTTGGCCAGCACGCTGATGGTGTGCTGGAACGAAGCCGCCGACAGGAACGAGTCGGTGTTCAGCGCTGCCTTGGTGATGCCGAGGAGCACCGGCTCTGCCGTGGCGGGCTCGCCGCCATCGGCGATGAGCTGCTCGTTCAGGCGCTCCAGCTCCAACCGGTCGATCAACTGGCCGGGGAGGAGCTCCGAATCGCCACTGGAGACGATCCGCACGCGCCGCAGCATCTGGCGGACGATGACCTCGATGTGCTTGTCGTTGATGATCACGCCCTGGGAACGGTAGACCTCCTGGATCTCGTTCACCAGGTACTCGCGAACGGCCTCTACGCCCTGGATCGACATGACCTGGTGGGGGTTCTTGGCCCCCTCGGTGATCATGTCGCCGGCGTTGATGCGCTGACCCTCTCCCACCCGCAGGCGGGCGGTCACCGGGATCTCGTACTCCCGATCCTGGTGCTCCTCGTGGATCACCACGATGTCGCCGTCCTCGAGGCTCACGCGGCCGGCCACCGTGGCGAGCAGGTCCTCGCCCTCGGCGACGCTGGCCAGCAGCTGGCCCTCGGCCACCTCTTCGCCGTCCTCCACCTCCACGGCGTACCCGTCGAGAAGCGGATGGCTCACGCGCTTGGCCTCGCTGGCCACCACGTGCACCCAGCGCTGATCGCCCTGGGCCGTGATCTGCACCTGGCCGCCGATGTCCGCCAGGATGGCCTCACCCTTGGGGATGCGCGCCTCGAACAGCTCCTGGACGCGGGGCAGACCCTGGGTGATGTCGCCGGCGCCCGCCACACCACCGGTGTGGAAGGTACGCAGCGTGAGCTGCGTGCCCGGCTCACCAATCGACTGGGCGGCCACGATGCCCACCGCCTCGCCGAGGTGTACCTCGGTGCCGCGGCCAAGATCTCGGCCGTAGCAGCGCACGCACAGCCCAAAGGGCAGCGTGCAGCTGAGGGGCGAGCGCACGACCACGACGCTGACGCCCGCCTCGACGACCGCGTTGGCGATCTCCTCGTCGATCATGGTATCCGTGTCGCAGAGGACCTCGCCGGTCTTGCCGTCCACGATGGGTGCGGCGGGGTAGCGGCCGACGATGATGTCGGCGAACGACTCGCCCCGCTTGCGTGCATCGGAAGCGCGCACGGCGATGCCCTGGGTCGTGCCGCAGTCCTCCTCCTGGATGATGACGTCCTGAGACACGTCCACCAGGCGTCGGGTCAGGTAGCCGGCGTCGGCGGTACGCAGCGCGGTGTCGGCCAGACCCTTGCGGGCGCCGTGCGTGGAGATAAAATACTCCAGCGACGTGAGCCCCTCGCGGAAGTTGGACTGGATGGGCAGGTCAATGATGTGCCCGCCCGGATCGGCCATCAGGCCGCGCATGCCGGCCAGCTGGCGGATCGGCTGCATGCCGCCCTTGGTCGAGCCCGAGTGCACCATGATGCCCAGAGGCCCGTAGGAATCCAGGTCCTTGGCCACCGCGTCGGTGACGTCCTCAGTTGCCCCGGTCCACAGCTCCACGCGCTTGACGTACCGCTCGTTATCGGTGATCAGGCCGCGGCGATACTGGCGGTCCACCTCGGCCACCTGATCGTTCACCTCCGCCAGGATGCGGGCCTTGTCGGCGGGCACCTGGATGTCGTCGATGGCGATCGTGGTGCCAGACTGCATGGCGTAGCGGAAGCCGAGGTCCTTGATGGCGTCCACCAGTTCGGCGGTGCCCTCGAGGCCCAGCTTGCTATAGCCCTCGGCCACCAGTTCCTTCAGCCCGCCCTTGTCCAGCTCGCGGTTCACGAACCGCAGCTCGGCAGGCAGCGCAGCGTTGAACAGCACGCGCCCGACGCTGGTGTCGATGAGCTCCGGCTCGGCGTCGTCACTGGGCTTCCACAGGAGCTTGATCTTGGCATGTATGTGGACCTTGCCCAGGCTGTAAGCCATCTCCACCTCGTCGAACGAGGAGAACACCTTGCCCTCCCCCTTCATCCCCGGGTGGTCGATGGTCAGGTAGTAGCACCCGAGCACCATGTCCTTGGCCGGGCTCACCTCCGGCTCGCCGTTGGCGGGCCGCAGGAGGTTCCGGCTGGAGAGCATCAGCTCGCGGGCCTCTTGCACGGCGGCCTCCGAGAGGGGCACGTGCACGGCCATCTGGTCACCGTCAAAGTCGGCGTTGAACGCCGAGCAGACCAGCGGATGGATGTGGATGGCATTGCCCTCGACGAGCATCGGCTCGAACGCCTGGATACCCAGGCGGTGCAGCGTCGGCGCGCGGTTCAGGAGCACCGGTCGGGTCTTGATGACCTCCTCGAGCACCTCCCAAACCTTGGGGTCTTCCCGCTCGATCTCGCGCTTGGCGCCCTTGACGTTGATGGCATAGTTGTACTCGACCAGCTTTTGCATCACAAAGGGCCGGAAGAGCTCCAGGGCCATCTTTTTCGGCAGGCCGCACTGGTGTAGCTTG
>JAAZBQ010000337.1 GCA_012513725.1 Chloroflexota bacterium | reverse complement strand
TTCGGGCACGGCGTCGGGGCCGATGTAGACGGGCAGGTTCACGGCGCATCTCCTCGCGGGTGGGCGGTACAGTGCGCCTAGCATACCCCCAGGGGACGGGAGGGCGCAACCCGTCCGCCCACCCGCCGCCGCCCGGTTAGCGGCGCCAGCCCAAGGCGCCCTCCTTGGGGCAGGCGGCCAGGCAGTCGCCGCAGGCAAAGCAATCGGCGCGGACGGCCTTGCCGGCAAGGTTGTCGGCCATCGCCTGGGTGGGGCAGGCCACGGCACAGCGCCCGCAGCTCACGCAGATGTCGGGATCGATGCGCACCCGGTACAGGCTGCGCTGTTCGATGATCCACCCGACCAGGCCAAAGGGGCACAGGAACTGGCACCAGGGCCGGAACACGAACGCGCTGGCCCCCAGCACCCCGGCGACCAGGAGGAGCGCCCAGGTCCCCAGCCGCAGGCTAAAGAGGGGAAAGGGGTCGATGAGCCCGATCCAGTCCAGCCCGGCCAGGAGCAGCCCCCCGACGAGGGCCAGAAAGGCCGCGGCGCGAATGCCGTTCGAGAGCCAAAAGGGCGGCTTCCAGCGGCGCCGCACCGGCGCCAGCCGGTAGATGGCCTCCTGCAGGAGACCCAGCTGGCACGCCCAGCCGCAGATCGACTTGTTGCTGACCCACACCAGCGCCAGGAGGACGACGACCATCACGACGATCATGGGCGCCAAGGGACCGCCCGCGAGCAGCACGCGTAACAGAGTACGCAGCGACGCGACGGGGTTCGGGTTGGCCGCCGGCCCCAGGATCAGGCCGTACAGGAACCCGAACACCAGCGTGCCTCCGAGGAGGGCGATCAGGCGCACCCGTCGGGTGACCCGGCGGCGAGCCAGTAGGACGCCCCCGCCGACAGCGGCCACGATCCACAGGGCGAGCTTGGTGAACAACAGCGGGTTGGCTTGCGGTGCAGGCATAGCGCTCCTCTCTCGATAACGGCGGACGGGCGGTTCAGGCGTCTGGGGCGGGCGGGACGGACCCGGCGCCCTCTACGGCGCGGGCCAGGAGGTCCACCAGGGTGCGCTGCTCCTCGGGGTGCAGTGCGGCGAGGAGGGCCCCCATGCGCCGGCGGCGAAAGGCTCGGGCCCGGCGGTGCAGCGCCAGGCCTGCCTCGGTGAGGGACAGGCGTACCGCGCGCCGGTCGTCGGGATCGGGCGCCCGGGCCACCAGCCCGGCGTCCTCCAGCCGGCGCAAGGTGACGCTGACGGTGGGGGCGCTGAGGCCCAGACCGTCGGCGGCCTCCTGCACGCCGCTCCCGGGCGCCGCGGCGATCCAGTCCAGGAGGGAGAGCCGCGGCATGGTGACGCCGGCGTCCTCCAGGGGGTTGCCCTCCAGCGCCAGGCGGCGCAGGCGGTCCAGGATGTCGACGAGGCGTTCGGCGAGGGCTGAGGGGTCCATGGCGGCCTTCCTATATTTAGGTAGTCTAACTAAATATAGACTCGCCCCGGAGAGTTGTCAAACGGCCGGTGGTCGGAGATCGCTACGTTACGGAGCATCACGGATGGGGAGTGCGGCCGGCAGCCCGCCGCACTCCTACGCATGCCGAGGGCTAGGGGTAAAGCCCCCGAGGGTGGACACCGCGAGAGGCGCGTGCTACGCTCCGGCTACGGCGTCCACCCGCCATCACCCGTCGGCTTTTTACCGCACCCACCTACCCGCCAGGTCGGGCAGCGCCGGGAAGGGGGCGTGGGGCTCCGCCTGGTACCAGTAGCCCACCGAGCAGATATCGTCGGTGAGGGGCTCGAACTTGCGATCCAGCCACCACCCCAGGGCCTGGATGGTCACCCGCAGGTCCTCCTGGAAGCGGATGGGGTCCATGACGTGCCAGCGGTACAGGCCGTGCCGGGGCACCTCGCCCTCGTCCTTGACCCACAGCGGGTAGCCGAGGTAGGGCCCAGAGAACGTGTCGCCAAAGCACCAGGCCCCGCCGAAATAGTCCTCCGTGCCCGTGCCGCAGATGGTGGGGTACTCGGTGTCGCCGTCCATGTAGAACTTGATCTCCCCCTCCCCCCACCAGCCGTTGGAGAACTGGCACCACCCCAGCACGGTGCCGACATAGTGGCCCTGGCCGCGGATGCCGTCCAGGATGACGTGCTCGGGGTGCTCGCGGGTGGTCATGCTCCGGCGCCACTGGGCGTGAAAGCGCCCCGCCCCCGCGGGCACCTCGCCGAGGGCGTAGGTGATCTGGTAGAAAAAGCCGGGGATGGCCTCCCAATACTCGTTCTCCACGGTGATGCGGGCACGGCTGCCAAAGGGCAGCGGCCAGTACAGGTTGAACCCGCCCGAGGGGTTCACCGACACGGGGAGGGAGTTCACGTTGTAGCGCAGGCCGTGGACGTTGGCGAACAGGTCGCCGAGGGGGACCTCGACGGAGGGCGTCTCCTCGCCGTCCCAGTACATGCGCAGGATGCAGGAGCGGTAGGCCTCGGGCCGCACGGTGATCCAGATATGCTGGATGACGCCGGAACCCTCGATATCGGCCAGGGTGGTGACGCTGCCGGGTTCCAGGGTGATGCAGGGGCGCACCTTCCACCCCTGGCCCAGCCGCGAGGCGGCGCTGTTCTCGTCGGGGACGGCGCGGGCGCCGCCCGCCCTCTCGCCATGGGGGTTCTCGGCGGAGATCGAGCGGGTCGCGGCGTTGGAGAGCAAGGGGATGTTGCCGAGGCTCTGACCAAAGAGCGGATCCATGGGGCCACCTCCAGTGGGCTGCGTGTGCGGACCGGTTCGGTGGCGGCCATTGTAGGCAACGGCTCCGGCCCCAGCAAGCACTTTGGGGAACCCGCGGGGGGTGCTGCGCGTCCTCAATATGTAGAGCAAGCGGGTTGCCAACGGGGGCAGCCGCTGGGATACGCCCTGCGAAGGGGCGCGTGAAGGGAGCGCATGACGATGTTCAAGGCACGGTTGGCCCGGACGGTGCTCGGCACCCTGCTGGCCGTGGGGATCTGGTACGGCCGACCCGTGATGGCGCGGGTCATCGAGACGGCCGGCGACGTGGCGGCGGCCATCGGGGCGCCGACCCCGGTGTTGCCCTGGCCCGCGGATGACGGCGGCGAGGAGGCCGGCCCCGTGCGGCCGATCGTCGCAGAGGAGGATGGGGACGTGGCAACCCCGGAGCGAGCCGCCGACGCGGTGGACTGGGCCCGCACCGACGCCGCCGACCGTGCCCGGGTGCCGGCGGACGCGGTGCGGCTGGTGGCGGTGGAGCGCGTCGAGTGGCGCGATTCGAGCCTGGGCTGCGCCAAGGGCGGCGGGATGTACATGCAGGTGATCACTCCCGGCTACCGCATCATCGTGCAGGCTGGGGAGACGCTGATGGAGTATCACTCGGCCGAGGGCCAGTCGCGGGCCAGGCTATGCAACCCGAACGTCGTGGAGGGGCGCGCCCTCCTCGTGGCCCCCGCCCTCGCCGCGCCAGAGCCGGAGACCCCCACCCGCTGAACCCGTCGCGCGCAGGAGAGAGCGCCCGTGGATCCATGTCCAC
>JAAZBQ010000033.1 GCA_012513725.1 Chloroflexota bacterium | reverse complement strand
TCGTCGCCTGCGCCTTTGTCACCATGGTGCGGTTGGCGCTGGGGCTGGGGCTCGGCGCGCTGGCCGGCTGGCGGACGGGCGGCCTCCTGGACCGCGCGGTGATGGGGCTGGTGGAGATCATCTCCTCGCTGCCCATGCTCCTCACCGGCATGATCCTGATCTTGGCCCTGGACATCCGACGGGGGCTGGTGGCCTTTCTCATCGCCCTCTGCCTGGTGGGGTGGGGCGAGATCGCCCAGACCGTGCGGGCGGAGTTCATCGCCCTCCGCGAGCGCCCCTTTGTCGAGGGCGCCAGGGTGGTCGGCGTCCGCGACTCGGCGATCGTCTGGCGCCATATCTTTCCCAACGTCCTCCCCATGCTGGTAGTGGTCACCCTGATGGAGATGGGCAGCGTGCTGATGCTCCTCGGGGAACTGGCCTTTGTGGGCATCTTTATCGGCGGGGGCTCGCACACCACGAACGTCAACGATCAGGCCGCCGTCATCGCCGATATCCCCGAGTGGGGCGCCCTCCTGGCCGATACGCGTACCTACGTTCGTTCGTACCCCTGGATGGTGCTGGCCCCCTCGGCGGCCTTTTTCGTCTCCGTCCTGGGGTTCAACCTCCTCGGCGAGGGGCTGCGCCGCATCACCCGGGATGCGGGGGTGAACACTGCGGCCATCATCACCAAGCGCATCGCCCTGATCGGCGGGGCGATCGCCCTGGCCACGTGGTATGTCGCAGGTCACATCGGCCCGGGGACCTCCTACGCCCGGCTGGCCTACGATTTCGACGGCGACCGCGCCCTGGCCCACGCCGAAACTCTGGTCGCCCTGCAGCGGGATGAGCCCGGCTTTGGCGCGCCGGGCAGCGCTCGGACTGCCGAGTACATCGCCGAGCAGTTTCGCGCCTACGGCGTGCTGCCCGCCGCCACCGGCACCGAATACCTGCAACCCGTGGAGCGCCGCGTCGCGCCCCGCTTGGGCACGCCGGCGCTCGAGGCGCTCGGCGCGGATGGAGCGGTGCGGGTCTCGCTGGTCCACGGCACCGATTTCGGCGAGCAGGTCCACGATCACGGAGGCTCGGGCAGCGCCGAGGGCGAGCTCGTCTTTGTGGGGTTTGCCGGGGGATCGTTGGACTATGCCGCCTACCGGGGGCTGGACCTGCGGGGCAGGATCGCCGTGGTGCTGGGCGAAGATTGTGCGACGGGGTTCGCCAACGAGGCGCTCATCCGTGGGGCGGGCGCCCTCTTGGTGGTCTCCGAGGACGCCTGGCCCCACGTGGATTGGGCGAGCGCCACGGGCCCCCACATGGAGACGCCCCAGTTCCCCATCCTGCGGGTGCGGCCGGAGGCCATGGATCGCCTTCTCGCGGATTCTGGATATGACGTGGCCGGTCTGCGCGCCGAGGTCGCGGCCAGGCGCCAGGGGGGCGAGGGCCCCGGCTGGTTCACCATGCCCCTGGGCGTGCGGGCCCGGGTGCGGGTGGAACTCGGCGCGGCGGAGGAGCGCCTCGGCTACAACGTCCTCGGCATCCTGCCCGGCTCGGACACCTCCATGGATCGCGAGGCGCTGCTGGTCAGCACCCATTATGACCTGCCGGAGCCCAACCCCGGCCAGCCCTACCTCTCCGCCGGCGACGGCCCGGCCGGGGTCGGCGTCGTGCTCGAGATGCTGCGCCTGTGGGAGGAGCAGGGCTTTCGGCCCCGCCGGACCATCCTGTTCGGCGCCTGGTGCGGCGGCTATCTGACGCGCTCCGGCGCCGCGACCTATGCGGAGACCCACACCACCTACTCGTCCCTGGAGCGGGTCGGCGTGCTGCACCTGGGGCAGGTGGGCAGCGGCGGGGACGTGTTGCGGATCGGGGTAGGCCGCGATGCCCTGGGCACGCTGGTGGAGGGCGGCTGCGGGCGCGTCGGGGTGCGCTGCGAGGGGGGGCTGCCGGCCCTCCACGCCTACGAGCGCGAGTTCGCCCAGAGCGCCACCCGCCTGGCCTGGGCCGGGGCGCCGGGGCCCTATGAC
>JAAZBQ010000336.1 GCA_012513725.1 Chloroflexota bacterium | reverse complement strand
GCGCGGACGGTATAGCCGCGGCCGAGATATTTGCCGATCGTCTTGGCCTTGGCAGGCGACTCGACGATGACGAGGTGCTTGGGCATCAGTACTCCTCCTCCCGCGCGTTGGCTGGAGGTTATGGTGTGTTATGAGGTATTCTAGAACAGAAGGGCGAAGGCGCCAACAGGCGAAGGCGCCAAGAGGCCCAGGGCATCAGATAGTCAGCAGAGAGGTTCAGCATGAGAATCGTGTTGCGGATCGTAGTCGCGGTGCTGTCGATATTGGGGATCGCGGCCCTCTGGGGAATACTGCGCCATCGCCGGCAGATCGACGGGGAGGTCCGCGACCTCTTTGCGCGGGCCGATGGCGACGCGGGCCCCGTCGTCACCGAGGAGGATCTGCGCGACCTGCCCGAGCCGGTGCAGCGGTACCTGCGCTACTCGGGCGTCGTCGGCAGGCCCGTAGCACGCACCGCGCGGCTCAAGCAGCGGGGTCGCATCCGGCAGGGGGAGGACAGCCCCTGGATGGCGTTCACTGCTCGCGAGTACTATACCGTGCGTCCGCCGGCGTTCGTGTGGGAGGCCACGACCACTATCTCCGGGCTGCCCGTCGCCTTGGTGCGCGACCGCTACACCGACGGCCGGGGGCACATGCTCGTCCGGGCGGCGGGGCTGGCGCCCGTGGTCGACGCATACGGCGAGGAGATGGATCAGGGCGCGCTGATGCGTTACCTGAACGAGATGATGTGGTTCCCTTCCGCTTACCTCGGCGAGAACGTCTCCTGGCAGGCCATCGACGACGCCTCGGCGGCGGTCACCCTCGTCGATGGGCAACATCGCGTCACCGCCACGATGCACTTTGACGCCGAGGGCCGGGTGACGACCTTTGACGGGCGGCGCAACCGCACGGTGCCGGGCGGCTATGAGCTGGAGACCTGGTCCACGCCGATCACGCGCTACGGCGAATTCGGCGGCCTGCGGCTGCCCAGCGCCGGCCAGGGTGTGTGGCACCTG
This sequence comes from Chloroflexota bacterium, assembly GCA_012513725.1. Taxonomy (GTDB): domain Bacteria; phylum Chloroflexota; class Anaerolineae; order UBA1429; family UBA1429; genus JAAZBQ01. Next base: position 4,603 of record JAAZBQ010000336.1, on the reverse strand, counting down.
GCGACGGGAGACCTGCCCTATGTGGAGATCGAGGTGCTGGAGGTCGAGCAGGATAGGCCCGAACCGTACTGACTGGGAACGCCCACGAGGGCGCCCGCCCTGTGGAATGGGCGGCGCGCTACTGGAAGCGCTGCAGGTGCCGCTCCCAGCCGACCTGGACCCGGGGCTCGAAGGTGCCATCCAGGCGCAGGCCAAAGACCCTGCAGAGCCGCCGTAGCGCCTCCTGGGCTTCGGCCACCGACTGGCCGTCGTTGGCGGCCTCGATGATGCGCTCCGAGAAATCCTCCAGCGCCGCCAGCGCCTGCCGCGTATTCAGGTTGTCGTCCAGGGCTTCCTCGAACCGCGTCACGGCGTCGCCGACGGGCAGCGGCGCCTCCTCGCCAGAGGGCGCGCTCACCGCGATGAGCAGTTGCTCCGAGAGCCGATCCGCCGGGTCCATCTCCGCCTCGTCGTACTCCCACGTCTCATAGTAGGGGTGGGCGTTCACCATCAGGCGGATCGCGTCGGGGCTGTGGTGGGCGAGGAGGTCGCGGGCCCAGATCAGGTTGCCCAACGACTTGCTCATCTTTTCGCCCTGGTAGCGCACCATGGCGGTGTGCAGCCAAAAGCGGGCGAACTGCTCCTGGCCCGTCACCCCGCACATCTGGGCCGTCTCGCACTCGTGGTGCGGGAAGGCCAGGTCCGCCCCACCGCCGTGGACGTCCACCGTGCTGCCGAGGTAGGCGTTGGCCATCGTGGAGCACTCGATGTGCCAGCCCGGCCGCCCGGGTCCCCAAGGGCTCTCCCAGACGGGCTCGCCGGGTTGGTGGGCTTGCCAGAGGACAAAGTCCAGGGGATCCCGCTTGAGTGGGTCCTCGGGGTTGTTGCCCCGCTCGTTGGCCGTCGGCAGCCACTCCTCCTTGGGCAGGCCGCTGAGCTTGCCAAAGTGGGGATTCGCGGCGACGGAATAGTACACGTTGCCGTCCGCCTCGTAAGCCAGCCCCTTGGAGATGAGCGCTCCGATGGCGTGGAACATCTCGGGGATCACGTCGGTGGCCCGGGGGAATACGTCCGGCGGGCGCACGTTCAGGTCGCGCAGGTCCCGCATAAAGTGGGTAGTCCACCGGTTGCCGAGGGCCAGCCAGTCCTCGTCGACCTCGCGGCTCTTGCGGAGGACGTCGTCGTCGATGTCGGTGACGTTCTGGACATAGCGCACGGCGTATCCCAGGTGTTCCCAGTAGCGAATGAGGACGTCAAAGCTGAGGTAGGTGAAGGCGTGCCCCAGGTGGGTGGTATCGTACGGCGTGATGCCGCAGACATAGATGGTGGCGACGTCTCCCTGCGGCTGAAAGGGCTCCAACTGCCGGGTCTGCTCGTTGTACAGTCTCAGCAAGGCGTACTCCTCCACAGGTGTCCAGGCGCTGCTCGCAAGAGCATGCGGCATTGTACCGTTCTCGGGCAAGGCCGGCAAGCGGCGCCGGTTCGGGGTGTGGGGCTCTCCCGGGTGCAACGCGAGAATTGCCATAACCGGCGAAATAGTGTACAATAAAAACGATTACGAAACCATGCACGGAGAAGCGGCTGGTGCCGTCGCGCGCGGGTCCAGGCACCTTCTCCGCGTCGCCCGTTGGGCCCCCACCGGACCGTCGGGCGGCCTGGAACACACCCTCGACATGTCCTCGCGACGTGTCCGGGCCCTCCCGGGGCCGTTGTCCACTGGGATCGAGTCCCCCCGGCTCCTCCCATGAGGCCTCCGTGCAGCAGGAAAGGAGGCGCCTCCCGCCGGATTGCCGTTGGTGTACTGTTTGGCTCTGCTCACCGTGCATCGGCATCGGCCCGCCGGCGTTGGGGAGCCCCAGCTCTTGGAGGAGGCAGCATTGGATACCTATTCGATTGGTAGCAAGGTCGTACATCCTGCCCACGGCGCGGGCACCATTGTCGCCATCCAGGAAAAGAGCCTGGGAGACCTCCGCCGCACCTACTATGTCATCGATACCCTGTCCACCGGCGTGACGGCCGGCACACGGCAGCTCATGGTGCCGGTGAGTCGGGCGATTCCCTCGGGCCTACGTCGTGCCGGCCAGGCGTCCCGCCTCCGCAACGCGCTGCGCCAGTGCATCCCTCCCAAGGAGGGCGATATCGACAAGGACTATCGCACCCGGCAGGTGGCCATGCGCGAGCTCCTGAACTCCGGTTCGTTCACCCAGGTGGTGGACGCGGTGCTCACCCTGTACGTCCTGCACATGAAGCGGCCCTTGGGCGTCGTAGACCGGCAACTCTTTGACCACGGCAAGGGGATTCTGGCCAGCGAACTCGCCGTGGCTACCAACACCGAGATGGAAGACGCCCTGCGCGAAGTGGAAGACTCTTTGGCCGCCATCTACGAAGAGGCGATCGAAGAAAGCAGCGAAAAAGAGTAGCCCCACCCTCAGGTCCTGCCGGTGGGGCGCACGGCCATCTCGCAGTACGCATCGCCCAGCGGCAGCCGGCGGGTGTGTACCATGGTCCAGGCAGGGTCGTAGGCCTCCATCTTGGCGGGGTCTACCAGGCAGTAGAGCGCGCCGAGGTCCTCCTCGCCGTATTCGCGCCAGATGTCATAGAGCACGCAGCCCAGCGCACGGCTCCGCGCCTCGCCCTCCACCTCTACGGGCTGGGAGGGAAAGACTGCCGCGGGTAGATCCGAGCCCAGGCCAAAGTTCTCGGGCGACGGCTCTAGCCCCTGCGCCTCCACCCGCTGCCTCGTGCGCTCCCCGATGCGCGCGCCGTAGGCCCGGACGGCCTGTTCGATGAGTTCCCGCCCGGCTTCCTCGCCCAGGGCATCCACCAGGGTGCGGGCATAGGCCATGTGCAAGAGGGCCAGTCTCCGGGCCATGTTCCGGGCCCCCTCCACCGCCTCCTCACACGATCCGCTGCGTTGTGCGTCCATCTGCTGCTCCTCCGTCAGGCGATCACCGTGGCAGCATGGTAGGCAGTAGGGTCACGGGGTCAAGCGCCGGTTGACGCGCCACCCCGCCGGTGTTAGCATGGCGCGCATCCGCCCTCGCCCGGGGTTACCCGGGGCCAGAAAGGATGCCAGCGCCCATGAAGATCGCCCTCGTGCTCCCCGACCTCACCGAGTCGCACCTGCGCCTCGCCCGACAGATCGGCGTTCAAGGCGTCGTCGCCGGCCTGCCCGCCCGCGGCGATGACCCGCTGGACGGCTTTCGCGAGATTCTCACCCTGCGTCAGCGGATCGAGGACGCCGGCCTCTCGTTGATGGTCATCGAGAGCATGGCCATCCCCGACCGGGTCAAACTCGGTCTGCCCGGCCGCGATGAGGACATTGCGCGGTGGCAGTGCGGCCTCCGCAACCTCGGCGCCGCCGGCGTGCCCACCGTCTGCTATAACTGGATGGCCGTGTTCGGCTGGCTGCGCACCTCCCTCACCACCCGGGTCCGCGGCGACGCGATGGCCACCTCCTACGACCACGCCCTGATGGAGCGCGCCCCCCTCACCGAGCACGGCCAGGTGCCCGAGGAGCAGTTGTGGTCGAGCCTCCGCTATTTCCTGGAGGCCGTGGTGCCCGTCGCCGAGGAGGCCGGGGTGCAACTGGCCATCCATCCCGACGACCCGCCCCTCTCGCCGATCCGCGGCATCGGCCGCATTCTCACCTCGCCCGACGCCATGCAGCAGGTCATCGACCTAGTGCCCAGCCCGATGAACGGCATCACCTTTTGCCAGGGTTGCTACGCCGAGATGGGCGCCGACCTGCCCGCCGAGATCGCCCGGTTCGCGGGGCAGAACAAGCTCTTCTTTGCCCATTTCCGCAACCTGCGGGGCGACGCCCACCACTTTACCGAGATGTTCCACGACGACGGCGACTGCGATATGTACGCCGCGATGCGAGCCTACATGGCCTGCGGGTTCGACGGCCCCATGCGCCCCGACCACGTCCCCACCATCGAGGGCGACGACAACTCCCGGGCCGGCTATAGCCTGTGGGGCCGCCTGTTCGCCGTGGGATACATGCGCGGGCTCATCGAGGCGATCGAAAAACAAGGATAGAAGCAAAGGATGAAGGCGGAAGGATGACGGATGGGGCCTGATGCCCCACATTGCCCATCCTTCATCCCGTATCCCTCATCCTTTCCGACAAGGAGGCCCCATGCGTTTCGGCAACCGCGACGACATCGTGCAGTTGACGCCCCTCTGGCAGGGCGAGCGCTTTGACGACGGCCGCCCGCGGGTCCCCGACGACATCGTCCGGCGCATGCGCCACGTGCAGACCGAGGAGGCCTGGTCGGTCCTGCGCACCCACGGCTACGACCGGCAGTTCGAGGGCGGGTGGATGAACATGCACCCCGACCGGGTCGTGGCGGGCCGCGCCGTCACTGCCGTATTCGTTCCCCATCGGCCGGACCTCCACGACTATCTCATGGAGTACGGCCACAAAGAGGAGGGGCGCATCGGCGCGATGAACTCCTGGGTGATCGAGACCCTGGTCCAAGACGATTGCATCGTCGTGGACCTGTTTGGCAAGGTGTACGACGGCACCTTTTCCGGCGCCAACCTCTCCACCGCCATCGCCACGCGCACCGGCACGGGGCAGGTGATCCACGGCGGCATCCGCGACGCCGAGCAGATC
>JAAZBQ010000335.1 GCA_012513725.1 Chloroflexota bacterium | reverse complement strand
GTACCCTGGAGTTCCTCGCCGACCGCGGCGTACACCTGACCTAGCCGGAGGATTTACCCATGCCCCTCGTATCCATCGTGCCGCTCCTACACCGGGCCCAGGCCGGCGGCTATGCGTTGCCCCTCTTTCTGACCCCCGAGATGCTGGCCGCCGAGGGCACCGTCCGCGCCCTCGAGGAGCGCGGCGCTTCCGCCGCCGTGGGGGTGTACGCCCCCTGGATCGAGCGGCCCACCGCCCGCGCCCTCAGTGCCTACCTCGTGGCCCTCGCCGAGGAGGCCAGCGTGCCGGTGGCCCTGATGCTCGACCACGGCGCCACCCTGGAGCAGTGCGTGCGGGCCATCCGCTTTGGCTTTACCGATGTGATGTTCGACGGCTCGGCCCTGCCCCTGGAGGAGAACATCGCCGCCACGCGCACCGTCGTCCGGGCGGCGCATGCCGCCGGCGTCGGGGTGGAGGCGGAACTCGGCCACGTGGGCACGGGCACCGAGTACCAGGAGATGGGCGCCAGGCGCGTCGGCTTTACCGACCCCTGCACCGTGGCCCCCTACGTCCAGGAGACCGGCGTGGACGTGCTGGCCGTGGCTTTTGGCACGGCCCACGGCGTCTACCGCGGGGAGCCTCACCTGGACCTGGACCTCCTGCGCGACCTGCGGGCCTGCACCGACATCCCCCTGGCCATGCATGGCGGCTCGGGGCTCTCGGCGGAACAGTTCCGCGGGGCGATCGCCGCCGGGGTGAGCAAGATCAACGTCTTTACCGAATTGGGGCTAACCACCGGCCGCCGGCTTTGCGAGCACGCCGGGGCCGAGGACGCCTCCTATTTCACCTTCCAGGAGGTGATCCGCGACACGTTCCGCGAGCGCTGCGCCGAGTACGTGGAGGTGTTTGGCGCGGCGGGCAGGTTCCCGGAAGGGATGGGGGCGGAAGGATGAAGGATGGGAGGTCGGAGCCGATGGCCGAACGCGGGGTGAGGCGAGCGTGAGCGTCCGAGAGGCAGAGTCGCTCGCGGGGCTGCCGGAGCCCTCGGCGCGCAACATGGCCGTCCGCGTGGCGCCGGCCGGCGAGCGCGCCCTGCGCCAGGGGCACCCCTGGCTCTTTGAGCGGGCCATCCGCAGCCAGTCCTTCGAGGGCCGGCCCGGCGACCTGGCGGTGGTATTCGACGCGCGGGGTCGCTTTTTGGCCGTCGGCCTGTACGATCCCCGCTCGCCGATCCGCGTCAAGGTCCTGCAGCACGGCGAGCCGGCGACCATCGACGAGGGGTGGTTCCGGGCGCGCCTGGAGGCGGCCGCCGCGCTGCGAGCGCCGCTCCTAGAGACCCCGACCACCGGCTACCGCCTGGTACATGGGGAGAATGACGGCCTCCCCGGGCTGGTGGTGGACCGCTACGATGCGACCCTGGTGGTCAAGCTCTACACCGCCGCCTGGGTGCCGCACCTCCGCCGGGTGCTCCCCGCCCTCGCCGCGGTGCAGCCCTTTGAGCGGCTCGTCATGCGGCTGGGGCGCACCCTGGAGGCCTATCCCGAGGACCTCTACGGCCTCGCCGACGGCCAGGTCCTCTGGGGACCGGACATCGAGGGGCCGGTGCCCTTTTTGGAGAACGGCCTGCGCCTGGAGGCCAACGTCATCGTCGGGCAAAAGACCGGCTTCTTTTTCGACCAGCGCGAGAACCGCGCCCGGGTGGAACGCCTGGCGGCGGGTAGACGCACCCTGAACGTGTTCGCCTACACGGGCGGGTTCTCCCTGTACGCCGCCCGGGGCGGGGCGCCGGAGGTCACCAGTGTCGACGTCAGCGTGCCGGCCCTGGAGGCCGCCGAGCGGCACTTGACTCTGAACCGCGACGACCCCGGCGTCGCCGCCGCCCGGCACGAGACGCTCCCCGG
>JAAZBQ010000334.1 GCA_012513725.1 Chloroflexota bacterium | reverse complement strand
GTACTATCAGCAGGCCACATACGGTAGAGGCTATCGATTTCCAGCGGCCACTATCTGCCCAATACGCACCTCCTTTCACTGGCTCGGCGCGGGGTAGACGGTGTGTACCTCAGTCCCCCGCCTCCCGGGCGCTGATCACATCCTGCAGGATGAACGGCATAGAGCGCAGGCGCATGCTGACGTCCTTGCCATAGGGCGGCGTGGTGCTCAGCGCCGTCTCCAGGCAGGCGTCCCACGCGGCCAGCACGATCCGCCGCAACCCCTCGTCTCGCGACACACGCCAGGCGTAGGCCAGGCCCTCGAGCACCTGGGCGTTCAGCGACGGCGACACGCCCGAGCCGGGGCAGGAGGTATAGTGAAAGGCGCCCTCGGCGTCCTCCCACATGTCGCGGATCAAATAGTGGGCAGCGGCGACGATGGCATCCCCCACGGCCTGGTCGCCGGTCTCCTCGTGGTAGCGCTTGAGCGCCGCCGTCAGGATGCCGACCATGAACCCGGCGTTGCCCATGTGGCGGGGCGGCACGTGGAAGCAGTGCCCCGGCACCATCAGCCGCTCCCAGCCGCCGGTGGGGCGCTGGCGCTCCAGCACCCGCTCGACGATGATCCGGGCGCCGTTCAGGAACAGGCGCCGCCCGGTGGCCTGGTAGGCGCCGATGAGGTGCCGCAGCGGCCAGCCGCAGTCGCGGCAGTTGGTAAAGTCATAGTCGTTCAGATCGGCGCCGGCCAGGATCTCCATCGTGCGGCTGGCCACCTCCCATAGCCTCTGCTCGCCCGTCAGCAGGGCATAGAGGAACAGCCCCTCCACCCAGGTGTGGGTCCACGACATGGACTCCTGGGAGATGGCGCCGGGGAGATAGTTGTCCGGGTAGTAGCCTCCCACATGGCCCAGCGAGTGCAGGTACTGGCGCCCCGCCTTATTGGGGTCCTCGTGATAGTGACAGGTGTCGACGTCCACCAGGTGCCAGGCGGCCTGCCAGCCGAGGTCATAGTGGCGGGTCGAGCCCCCGCGCAGGTACTCGAGGAGGAACCCATAGGGCGTGTCGTACTCCATGTCACCCCAGTTGCTGCGCCGCTCGCCGTACCAGTCGCCATAGTTCAGCATGCCGTAGGCGCGCGTATCCACGCGGTCACGCTCATAGATGGCCAGCGCCTCCTCCACCCAGCCGTCGTATTGCCCGGTGGCGTCGCTCCGCATGGCATAGTCGCTCAGGACGCCGGTCCGCACGAACAGGTCCGGCTCCACCCGGATGAGGGGCGGCTCGCTGAACGGCCGCACCGGCTGCGCTGCGTCCTCCGGCTCGGGGCCAAACGCAAAGAGCATGTCGTGCGTCCGCGACATGCCCCGCTTGAACTTGTACTGGCCGCCCTGTAGGTAAAAGAAGGAGCGCACCTCCTCCACGCCGCCCTGGGGGTAGGAGACGTCCGACACGTCGGGGCAGATGCCGATCTCGATGCCGCTGGGACCCACCTGCCAGCCCTTGGGATAGTCCTCCCAAAAGTCGCGCATGGCCACGGCGACCGCACCGGCCGGGCCGGAGGCCGCCAGCCAGTTCGGCGCGTGCTCGCCCTCCCGAAGGGTGGCGTCGCCCTGGCGGAGGGTGTACGCATCGTCCAGGGGCTGGCGCAGCGAGACGGTGCCGGCGCCCGGCGCCGCCTCCCCCTCCCCTATGAGGACACTCTCCAGCCGCCCCGGCTCGACGTTGGCGCCCAGGGTCAGCGAGCGCACCACGGAGTAGAGGTCGCCGGTGTGGTCGTTCTCAAAGGTGTGCTGCACCCGGACGAACGGCTTGTTGTGGTAGGCGGTCAGCCGCAGGATGCTGCGGAAGAGGGTGTCGCCATCCGCGGAGCGATGCGCAGCATCCACCCGCACCACGGCCCGCAGCGGACCCGCCTCCTCGACGGCCACATCGTCCACGGCGCCCGACACCGTATAGTCCTTGCCGTCGGCATCGCGAAGCGCGATCGCCGGGAGCGCGCCGCCGAACCCTGTGACGGGCCGGTACGCACCGTCCTCCTGAACCTCGATGCGGGCCGGGAAGGCATAGTCGGCCCGCGAGATGCCGATGCGCAAGAGTCCGGCGTCCAGTTGCACGCCCTCTCCATCCGCCGAGATCTCGATCCCCTTGGCCGGGGGAGCATCGGCCACGTCAGGCCCGTACTCTAGCGCCAGATCCACTGCGCCGCTCGGCGTCAGATCCACTTGCAGGTCGAACAGCGCCCAGCGCACACTGCCGTCCTCCCAGGAGACC
>JAAZBQ010000333.1 GCA_012513725.1 Chloroflexota bacterium | reverse complement strand
TCGGCAGCGACCTCGGCCGCTTCGGCTTCCACGACGACCAGCTGGGCGCGGAGCCGCTCGATCACGCGCAGGAGCTCCTGGATGCGCTGCCGCAGCCGCTCTGCGAGGCCGGCGGGGTCCTGCTCCCGATCCACGTCCTCGTCGTCATCGACGTCGAGGTCGTCCGCGTCGTCATCGCCGAGGTCATCGGCGTCATCGTCTTGGTCGGCGTCGTCTACCTCATCGGCGTCGTCGACTTGGTCTTCGGCAGGATCGTCGAGCTCATCCTCGGCATCCTCTCCATGGACCCACGGGGGCGGTCCGGGGAGCCAGTCGTCCTTGTCGAGCACCCAGTCGGGCGGGCCAGGCTGAAAGTCGGCCTTGCGGTCCAGAACCCAGTCAGGCGGGCCGGGAACCCAATCCGGCGGGCCAGGCGCCCTTCCCGGCCGGTCATCGTCCTCGTCATCGCCGGGTGGCGGGGCCGTCGGCGTCTCTTGCGGATCAGGGTCCTCGCCATTGTTGGGCGGTGGTGAGGTCGGATCGCCACCTGGCGGCGGCAAAGTTGGTTCGCCATTGGGCGGCGGCGAGGTCGGATCGCCACTGGGGGGTGGAGCGGTCGGCGTCTCTTCCGCTTCTACTTCATCCGCCGGGGCGGATGGGGTGTCCACAGGTCGCGACCCAATCCCGGGCTGTCCCGCTTGTGGCGGACGGCCCGCCCCCTGGCCGTTTCCTGGGCCACCCCTATCCGCCAGGACGGGTGTAGCAACCAGCGCCGCCAGAACCAGCAACGCCAAGATGTGTGCAACGATGCGTTTCACTGTCGATACCTCCTCGGAAGCCTGCGTCGCGTATGGGATGAGGGTCCCTCATCCCATATGACGAACGGGCACCCGAGTGGTTACAACATCGTCACGCTTCTGCTGTTCAGGTGCTCCGGGATAGTTGGCATGGGCCCACCCGGGCCGATCTACGCGTCTAGTGGCCGCGATCGGCGCCGGGGTTCTCGGGCCGCCCGCTCTCCTCGCGACGCTCCTCCGCGACCGCCTGGCCGGGCGGCTCATCGGGGCGGTTGCCCGGGTGCGGCGCGCCGTTACCCGGCTCGTCGGGGGCCTCCTCCGGTGACGGTTCAGCCGCGGCCTGCGGCGGCGCCGTATCGCCACTCTCAGGATCGGAGGGGCGGGCGCGGTCTCGCTGGCCGGGGGGGATGCGCCCATCCGGCGGGCCGCGGCGCTCGCTCGGCGGCACTGTAGGCTCCTCATCCAGCATCGGCGTCTCGCCCCCGCCTTCCGGGGGTTCTGCGGGAGGCAGCGGCTGCGGGTCGTCCGCGCCCTCCGACGACTCGTCCGTCTGCAGGCTGTGGGGCCGACGCCCGTTGTCGCTGTCGCGGCGCTCGGCGGCGTTGCTGCGGCCGGGAGAATCGGGGGCCGGATCGGGCGTGACCTCTGGGTCCGGGGCCGTCGGGGGCTCCTCGCTGGGCGCCGGATCGGCGGCGTTGGCAGGAGGCTCGTCACCTGGCGCGGGTTCACCGTCGGCATGCGAATCGCTCACAGCGCCGGCATTCGCGGGCGTCTCGGTGGGATCCCGGCCGGGGTCGGGCGGGCGCTCTTCGGCGATCTCGGCGCTCGGGGCGGCCTTGGGCTGTACGCTGACGTCGATCGCGCTGGCCTTGAGGGTCCCGTCGGTGGCTTGTGCGCGGATGCGCAACGCGCTTCCCTGGGGTGGCGCCTCGCCGGGCCACACTTCGGGCGGCACCAACACCTGGAGCCCATCCACTGTCCACCAGAAACCGTCGCGACCAACGTAGGGGGCCTCGAACTCCACCAGGGCCTCCCGCCCGATGGCCACGATCTCGCGGGCCTCCTCGATACGGGTGCTCCGCACCTGTTCCAGGTACGCGGATCGCGGCGCCTCGCTGCGGATGAACGACAGGCGCACCTGCTCTACCGTGCGCTTGAC
>JAAZBQ010000332.1 GCA_012513725.1 Chloroflexota bacterium | reverse complement strand
GTGGGGCCCTGGCTGCCGTCGCTCCTGCGCCGTTCGGCCGAGGCCGCCCAGCAGGTGGCCGCCCGGGGCGACGTCGGCCAAGTGGACTATTTCACCCTGGAGTTCGTGCTGATCATGGGGCTGCCGCGGATATTCCTGGGCGCCTCGATCGCCGCCGGCGTGTGGCTGCTGGCCCGGGCGCGCCGGCGCCCACTGGGGGCGCTGATCCTCCTCTGGCTGGCGTTTCTCATCGCCCTGGCCAACCCCTCGGTCTCGGGGCTGCCGAACGGGTTCCTGGATAACGGCACGGTGATCGTGGCGCTCTACCTGCCCGCCTGCCTGCTCCTGGGGCTGGCCCTGGGGGATATGGCCGGGCTCGTCGGCTCGGCCCTGCGCGCCCGCTGGGGCCGCGGCTGGCCGGCAGACCTGGCGCTGGCCCTGGGGGTAGCGGTGGCCGCCCAGGGGGGCGTGGAGGCCATGCTCTCCTGGGGGTACGAACCGCTGCGGGCCCACGTGACGAACAGCGACCTCTCGGCGCTGGAGTGGATCCGCGAGCACACCCCGGCGGACGCCCGCTTTGCCGTGGCCTCCAACTTTTGGCTGGCCGAGGGCCTCGAGGGGGTCGATGGCGGCTTTTGGATCCCCTACGCCGCCGGGCGCCAGACGACCCTCCCCCCGATGGTCTACATCAACGAGGCCACCCCGGCCGGCATTGCGGAGACGAACGCCCTGGCCCGGGCCATGGATGCCGCCGCCTCCGCCGAGGAGTTCGCCGCGGTGCTGCAGCGGGCGGGCGTCGATTACGCCTACCGGGGCATCCGGGCGGAGCAGCCCTGGTACTGCTGGCTGGAGGACGCCGACGTGTTTCAGCCCCTCTACGAGGCGGAGGGCGTCGGCGTCTACCGCCTGCGCTAGGCCCTCTCGCCCGCGCTACAGCCCCAGCCGCGTGTACTGCTCTTCGGGGGCGTCGTTCTCCTGCATCAGGCGCACCAGGTGCGCCACCATCCGCGCCTCGGCCTCCAGGTCGTGGAGCGGGTGCTCCTGCCGGGGATCTGCCTCCAGATCGTAGAGTACCGTATCCAGGATGGCCGGCCGCAGGTCCGCGTTGGCGGGCTGGCGCGCCGGAATCTTGAGCAACGGCACCCCCTTGGAAAAGGGCGGGGGCGGGGCCAGCGTCGCGTCGCGCAACTCCTCGGGGCTAAAGAGCGAGCGCATGTGGGTGGGCATCACGGTGTACTCGAACAAGGGTGCGTTCTCCGGGTTCGCCGGCCCGCGCATGTAGACGTAACGACCGTCCGTGACGTTCACCTGGGCGCCGAACAGCCCAAAGAGCCCCGCCTCGCGCACCGGACGGCCGTCGGCAACCGTCTCCCCCAGGGGGCGGCCCTGCATATCCGGCGGGAGCGGCACCCCGAAATAGTCCAAGAGCGTGGCGGGCAGGTCGATGGTCTGCACCAGGGCGTCCACCCGGGTCCCCTGCCGCCCGCAGCGCGGATCCCAGATGAACAGCGGAGTGTGCGCCACCTCCTCGTAGAACGGCATCCGGCACTTGGCCCACCAGTCGTGTTCGCCGAGGAGAAAGCCGTGGTCGGTGTTCACGATGAGCATGGTATCCGACCAGAGGTCGTGCCGGTCCATGGCGTCCAGGATGCGACCCAGGTTGCGGTCGCACATCGAGACGAGGGCCGCATAGTTCCGGCGGTAGCGGGCGATCTCGGCGTCCGACTCGTCCACCGGCCGGTACTCGGGCCAGTCCAGGTCCGGCCCCTCGTAATCATCGTCAGGATACAGATCCTTGTAGTGCTGCTGGGAGAAGAACGGCTCGTGGGGGTCAAAGGTCTCGATGTGCAGGAACCAGTTGTCCGCGGCGTGGTTCGTCTCCAAGAACTCGAGCGCCTCGCCGACGGTCACCGACTGGGGCTGCTGGGCCTCGGTGGGCATGTAGCGGCGGTTCACGGGGTCCTGCAGGCGGATATCCGTGTTGGCCGCGGGCGTCGCGCCGACCACGGCCTTCCAGCGATCGCCCTCCTGCCCCCGCACGGCGCTCCAGGTGGAGTAGCGCTGGTGGTAGGTGGCGCCGCCGTCCTCCCAGTAGTGCTGGTGGTCCGAGACGAGGTGGGTGTGCACGCCATGCTCGCGGAGGAGGGTCGGCATGGAGTCATCAAAGGGCTCCAGGGGGCCCCAGGAGCGGTGCAAAAAGTTGTAGCGGCCGGTGTGCAGCTCCCGGCGCGCCGGCATGCAGGGCATCGAGCCCACGTAGGAACGATCAAAGACCACCGTCCGCTCGGCCAGCCGCCGAAAGTTCGGCGCGTGGACCCAGTCGTTGCCATAGCAGGGCAAGTAGTGGCGGTTCAGCGAGTCGTACATCAGCATGATGGCTTTCATGGCATCTCCCAAGGGTCTGTGGGTCAGGGGAGTCCCCTACCGCCCGCCTGCCAGCGCCTCCGCCGATCCGCGGAGGGCGTACCAGCCCGCCTCGCAGGCCTCCTCCAGGCTCCAGCCGCAGTCGGTTACCAGGCCGGCCAGCGCCCGGGCCATTCCCTGCCGGGCGATCTGCAGGTGGCCGTAGGTGTTTTCCACCCAGGCATAGTCGCCGCCAAAGCCGAGGAGCTTGTTCATCGGCGCGGCGACTAGCATCTGGGCCGTGAACTGTGCCGCCGCTACGGGGTCCACCACCCAGGCCCAGCTCATCTCCGCGTACAGGTTGCTGACTTGGCGGGCGGCCATCACCAGCTCATCCTGGAACGGGTAGGCGATGTGGAGCATGATGAACGTGCACTCGGGGTGGGCGATGGCCAGCTCGGCGACGTCCTTGACGTTGTCGCGCAGGGCATAGGCGTTCAGGCGGTTGGCGCCCGAGTAGAGCCCCGTGTGCAGCTGGATCGGCAGCCCATGATCCGCCGCCCGCCGCAGCACGTGGTAAAAGAGGTAATCCTCGAGCGGCCGGGCTGCCGCATTGTCCAGGGACTCTGCCCGGTGTTGGGCGTATAGCGCCTCGGCCCGCGCCCGGGGCACCGCCGGATCGAACGCCAGCGGCCGGCTGTAGGCCAGGGAGATCTTGACCGCCGCGCACTGCGGGGCGTACCGGGCGAAATAGGCGTCGATGGCCCCCAGCCAGTCCCCCAGCGTCGCGGTGTCGAGCCCCGTGGCCCCGGAGATCAGCCCATAGCCGGAGGGGTGGATCAGGTCGTTGGCGTAGAGGGCCGGGCGCAACAGCGCGGTATCGCCCCAGTCGCGCACGGGGTAGCGGTCCTCGTTCGCGTCGCGGTCAAAGCAGTTCACCCAGGCGCAGTCGATGCCCGCCCGCTCTGTCAACACCCAGTGGTGGAACCCCGGCTGGACCGCCTCGCGGATGCGGACGGTGAGTTCCTCCATCGAGTCGCTGGTGACCTCCTCGATGCCGTACAGGTCGCGGATGGCGATCCGCGCGGCGCGCAGGTAGCCGGTGTTCCGCGCGGCGGGATAGTACCGGGAGAATATCTCCCATTTGCGCGCGTGGGGCGTGGCATCGGCGTACAGTTCGTCCGTCTCCGCGGCGCTCATGCCGGCCATCTGCAGCGCCGTGATGCCATAGTGGTAGAACAACAGGGTCCAGTCGCCGGGATGCTCCAGCCGGTAGGACTCGTCCCACAGGTGCTCGTGGGTGTCGATGGCCCGGATGTCGTGCAGGCGCTCGAGGATCGTCTCCAGGACGGCCACGGCGTGCTCCTCCCTCGTTCGGGCGCGGGCAACAGGGGGCGCAGCGGCTCATTAACCGGCCGCTGCGCCCCCTGGGTCGCTCACTCGGTGCGGGGCGTGATCTTGAGGACGTAGGCGTGCTCGCAGGGCTTTTCGGCCGGCAGCCCCACCCGCAGGCCCTGGGCCGTGTGGGAAAAGCGCAGCGGCTCGGCCGCGCCGAGCATCTCGACCTTGGCCACCGCGCTGGTGAACAGGCGGAGCCGGGTGCCCAGCGAACGCAGGAGCGCTTCGCCCTTTTGGGGCCAGGCCAGTAGCGTGGCGTACAGCGCGTCGCCCTTGGTGGTGTAGCGGATGTCGGAAGCGGTGAATGGGGCGCGCTTGATGTCGTTGAACGAGCCCCCCACCACCTCGGTGGGCCCCTCGCCGTACACCTTCCAGGGGCGCGTGCCATAGATCGCCTCGCCGTTGACGGCCAGCCAGCGGCCGATCTCCCGAAGCAGCGCCTCCTCCGGTTCGGGGATGGTGCCGTCGGGACGGGGGCCGACGTTCAGGAGCAGCGCGCCGTTCTTGGAGACAATGTCCACCAGGTCGCCGATGATCGACTCGGCCGTCTTGTACTGCTGGTCGCGGACGTACCCCCAGGAGTTGCGGCTGACGGAGGTGTCGGTCTGCCAGAAGAGCGGGCGCGTGTCGGTCAGCTGCCCGCGCTCGACGTCGTACACGGCGGTGCCGTCGGGGAAGGCCTGGTGCTTGTAGTTGATCGCTACACCCCGGCCCCACTCCAGGCCGCGGTTATAGTAGTAGGCGGCAAAGCGGCGCAGCCAGGGCTCAAACACCGGGGTCTCGATCCACCAGTCGAACCACACCAGTTGCGGCCGATACTTGTCCACCAGCTCGCAGGTGCGAGCGTACCAATCCTCGAGGAACGCCTCGTGGGGCACGGTGCTGCGGGGCTGGGCGGGGCCATAGAACCCAGCGTAGGCGGGATCCTGGACGTCGGAGGGGAACTGCATCCCGCCGTCGTAGAACCACCAGTGCTCCGCCCGGTGAGAGGAGACGCCAAAGACCAGCCACTGGCGGCGCACCGCCTCGGCTAGCTCGCCGATGAGGTCCCGCCGGGGGCCCATCTTGGCAGCCGACCACTCGGAGAGGGCCGTGTCGTACATGGCGAACCCAT
>JAAZBQ010000331.1 GCA_012513725.1 Chloroflexota bacterium | reverse complement strand
CGCCGTACGCGGTCGTCATCCTGCCCGACGCCATCCCCTGCTCGCCCGAGTTCGCCGAGAGACTCGAGCGCTACCTGGCGGCGGGCGGGAGCGTCATCGCCTCGTACCGCGCGGGCCATAAGCCGGCGGGCGACGCCTTTGCCACGGAACGCCTGGGGGTGCGCCTGGTCGGCGACGCCCCGTACAGCCCCGATTTCTTCCTGCCCGAGGGCGACCTGGGGCGGGGCCTGCCGCCCACCGAGCACGTCATGTACCTGCGCGGCCTGGAGGTGGCGCCCCTGCCCGGGGCCGAGGTGCTGGCCCGCACGGTGGTGCCCTACTTTGAGCGGTCGTACCGTCACTTTTGCTCGCACCGGCATACGCCGTCCTCCGGCGAGCGGGGCTACCCGGCGGCAGTGCGCAACGGGCGGGTCATCTACCTGGCCCACCCGGTGTTCACCCAGTATCAGCAGAACGCCCCGCGCTGGGTCAAGACGCTGGTGCTGGATG
The DNA here is from genome assembly GCA_012513725.1 of Chloroflexota bacterium. GTDB lineage: Bacteria > Chloroflexota > Anaerolineae > UBA1429 > UBA1429 > JAAZBQ01. Next base: position 6,659 of record JAAZBQ010000331.1, on the reverse strand, counting down.
CCCTGGGCCTCCTCCTGCCGGAGCCGCTCGTGCGCCACGAGGGGCCTAGCACCCTGACCACCGCGCTGAACGAACAGCCCGCGGAGCGCCGCGCCGTGCTGCACCTGTTGCACTACATCCCCGAGCGCCGGGGGCAGGATTTCGACGTCATCGAGGATGTCATCCCCCTGTACGGGGTGCGGGTATCGGTACGTCCCGGCCGGGAGGTGGCCGCCGTGCGCCTGGCGCCGAGCGGGCAGGTGCTGGAGGTCGAACGGCGGGGCGAGCGGGTGGAGTTTGTGATTCCCGAGGTACGCGGGCACCAGATGGTAGCCCTAGAGTACGCCCGGTGAGGACACAGGAGGGTAACGCCATGAGCGATGCGGTGCGGCCGGCCGGCGGCGATGCGAGCTGGTTCGTCGAGGGGCGGCTGGGCATGTTCATCCACTGGGGGCTCTACGCCCTGCCCGCCCGTCACGAGTGGATCAAGAACCGCGAGCGGCTGACGGACGCCGATTACCTGCCCTATTTCCAGCATTTCGACCCCGACCTGTACGATCCGCGCGCCTGGGCGCGGGCCGCGCGCGAGGCGGGGATGACGTACTTCGTCGTCACCACCAAGCACCACGAGGGCTTTTGCCTGTGGGATTCCGCCCATACCGACTACAAGGTGACCAACACGCCCTACGGCCGGGACCTCTTGGGCCCCATGGTGGAGGCGTTCCGCGCTGAGGGACTGCGGGTGGGGTTCTACCATTCGCTGATCGACTGGCACCACCCCGAGTTCCCCATCGATCGGGTCCATCCGCAGCGCGATGATGCCGAGGCCCGCGCCGCGGCGGCGGGTCGCGACATGGCGGCGTACCGCGAGTTCCTGCACGCCCAGGTGCGCGAGCTCCTGACCCAGTTCGGCCAGATCGACTATCTCTTCTTCGATTTCTCCTACCCCGGCGACGACGGCAAGGGCCACGAGGATTGGGACTCGGAGGGGCTGGTGCGCCTAGTGCGCGAGTTGCAGCCCCAGGTGCTGATCAACGACCGGCTGGACCTCCTGGACACCGACTGGGGCTGGGACGTCAAGACCCCGGAGCAGTTCATGGTCCGCGACTGGGTGCGGGTGAACGGGCAGCGTGTCCTGTGGGAGACCTGCCAGACCTTCTCGGGATCCTGGGGCTACCACCGCGACGAATCCACCTGGAAGAGCGTCGGCCAGCTGACGCGGATGCTGATCGACACGGTGAGCAAAGGCGGCAACCTCCTACTGAACGTGGGGCCCACGGCCCGCGGGGAGTTTGACGCCCGGGCGCTGGATCGGCTCCAGGGGATGGGCGAGTGGATGCGCCGGCACGGCCGCTCCATCTATGGTTGCACCCAGGCGCCGGAGGGCTATACGACCCCGCAAGACTGCCGCCTGACCTACAACCCGGAAACGAACCGGCTGTACGTCCACGTCTTTGCCTGGCCCATCCGCCACCTGCACCTGGACGGGCTGGCCGGCAAGGTCGCATACGCCCAGCTCCTGAACGACGCCTCGGAGGTCAAGATGGTCCCGCCGCGCCCATCGCACCACGAGGCGGTACCCGAGGACGTCCTGACGCTGGAACTGCCCGTCGTGCAGCCCGACGTCACCGTCCCGGTCATCGAGTTGTACCTGCGCTAGCCCTCCCCTTCCCGGTGGCTGCCTTGGCCACCGGGAAGGTTCCGGGGCCACGGCGTCCGCACGGAAGAACCGTCCCAAAGACGGACCGCAGACGGCCTGGGCAGCCTGCGGGAAGGAGTTGCACAGAAGGGGTTACAATGATGGACAGCGATCGCAAGAAGGCCATGCGCTTTGAGGGGCCCGAGTACATCCCGGTGGGCGTCTCGATCCTCCCCGCCACGTGGGTCCAGTACCGAGAGGCGCTGGAGGACCTCGTCGCCCGCCACCCGGCGGTCTTTGGCGCCTGGCAACAGGGCAGCCGCGACTATGACCTCGTCGAGGGGACCTATGTGGCCGGTGAGCACGTGGACGCCTGGGGCTGTGTGTGGCGCAACATCCGCCACGGCATGGACGCCATGGTCGTCGAGCACCCCGTGCCCACCCGGGAGGCCGTGCACCATCTCCAGCCTCCCAAGACGCTCCTGCGCCGCCTGGCCCACGGGTTCATGTACCTGCGCCTGGCCGACCTGCGCGGGTTCGACGCGCTGATGATGGACTTTGCCGAGGAGCCTCCGGAGCTCCAGATGCTCATCGACACCGTCCTGGCGCACAACCTCCGGGAGATGGAGGCCATCCTGGAGGACCGTGACGCAGAGGTCCTCTATTTCGGCGACGACCTGGGAATGCAGGCCAGCCTGCCGATCAGCCCGGCCAAGTGGCGCAAATACCTCAAGCCGTGCTATGCGGCGTTGTACGGGCTCTGCCACGAGGCGGGGCGCGACATCTACATGCACTCGGATGGGCACATCGTGGAGATCATCCCCGACCTCGTCGAGTGCGGGGTGAACGTGATCAACCCGCAGGTGCGGGCCAACGGCCTGGATCGCTTGGCCGAGACGTGCCGGGGTCTCGTCTGCGTGGACCTGGACCTGGACCGGCAGATGTTCCCCTTTGCCACGCCCGAGGAGATCGATACCCACGTCCGCGAGGCCGTGGAGGCGTTGGGCTCGCCGGAGGGCGGCCTGTGGCTCAAAGCCGAGTGCGCCCCGGACGTGCCGCTGGAGAACATCGAGGCGATCTGCGCGGCCATGGAGCGCTACCGGGGCTACTTTCGCTAGCGACGAGCGACCCCACCACGGGCTCCACCGCTGAACGGATGGCGCCGAAGGCCAGATGGGCGGAACGGGGAAGGGGTGAACGCGGGTGCCATGTGCTGCCAGCGCAGTCATCTTGCGTCGCCCCACCTCCATCCCGGCCTCCATTTGTGATATCCTTCTCGCTCGTGTAATCTATGGTCGCTTCCGTCCTGTATAGCCGTACGAGCCGGGGGGAACGCATGGCAACCGACAGGCATCGGCCCGAGTACCATTTCCTGCCGCCGGCGAACTGGATGAACGACCCGAACGGCCTCATCCAGTACCGCGGCGACTATCACCTGTTCTACCAGTACAACCCGAATGGCGCGTTTCACGGCACCATCCACTGGGGCCATGCCGTGAGCCGGGATCTGGTGCACTGGGAGCACTGGCCGATCGCCCTGGCCCCCACGCCGGGCGGGCCCGACCAGGACGGCTGCTACTCGGGCTGCGCCGTGGACCACGACGGCCTGCCGACCCTCGTGTACACCGGCGTGCAGCCCCAGACCCAGTGCATCGCCACCAGCACCGACGGCATGCGCACGTGGACCAAGCATGAGGGCAACCCCGTCATCGCCGCCCCCCCGGAGGGGCTCGACGTGGCCGGCTTTCGTGATCCCTGCGTGTGGCGCGAGGGGGACGAGTGGCGCATGCTGATCGGCTCGGGCATCCAGGGCCTGGGGGGCACGGTGCTCCTGTACCGCTCGCCCGACCTGCGGCACTGGGAGTACCTTCAGCCGCTCCTCACCTGCGACCAGTGCCAGACGGGCCACATGTGGGAGTGTCCCGACCTCTTTTTGCTGGAGCACAAGCACGTCCTGGTGGTCTCGCCGATCCCGCTGCGGCGCTCGATCTACTTTGTGGGCGCCTACGGCGACGACGCGTTCGTTCCCGAGAACCGCGGTGAGGTGGACGCCGGCGGGCACTTTTACGCGCCGCAGACCCTCCTCGACGACCGCAACCGCCGCCTGATGTGGGGTTGGCTGTGGGAGGGGCGCAGCAAGGAGGCTCAGGTGGCCGCGGGCTGGGCCGGGGTCATGTCGCTGCCCCGGGTGCTCTCGCTGCTCTCCAACGGCGCCGTGGGCTGGGCCTTTCCCGAGGAACTGACGGCCCTGCGCGGCGAGGAAGTCGCGCGCGAGGGCCTGACCCTCTCCTCCCAGGAGCGGGACCTCTCCGGCCGGCGCCTGGGCCAGGCCTTGGAGGTGGTGGCACGCTTTGCGCCCCACGGCGACGAGCCTGCGCAGGCCTACGGCCTGGTGCTATGCGCCTCGCCCGACGGCCAGGAGGAGACGCGGATCGTCTACGAGCCCGCGACGGAGACGCTGTCGGTGGACCGCACCCGCTCCAGCCTGGATGGCGAGGCCGTTCGCGACGTGCGGGGCACGCCGCTCCCGCTCGAGGAGGGGGAGGGCCTCGCCCTGCACGTGTACGTGGACCATTCGGTCATCGAGGTGATCGCCAACGGCCGGACCTGCCTCTCCACCCGCATCTACCCCACCAGGGAGGACAGCCTCGGGATGGGTGCGTTCGCTGCGGGCGGATCCGCCAGCCTCGAATCGCTCCGGGCCTGGCGACTGAAGGGCATCTGGTAGCCACGGATGGAGGCGACGCCGGCCCGGTTGGGGCGGGGTCGCGGGGAGCAGCGCATGGAGCACCGCACACTGGGCCGGACGGGTCTCTCCGTCTCCATCGTAGGGTACGGGGCCTCGCCGCTGGGGAACGAGTTCGGCACGACAGACCCTGCCGAGGGGGTTCGCGCGGTGCGGCGGGCCATCGACCTGGGCATCAACTACTTTGACGTCTCGCCCTACTATGGGCGGACGCTGGCGGAGACGCGCCTCGGCGAGGCGCTCGAGGGTGTGCGCCAGCAGGTCATCCTGGCCACCAAGGCCGGCCGCTATGACAGGGGTTACCCGGAGGGGTTTGACTTTTCCGCGGCGCGCATCGCCCGCTCCGTCGATGAAAGCCTCCGCCGCCTGCGCACTGATTATGTCGATGTGTACCAGCTCCACGACATCGAGTACGCTCATCGCGAGCAGATCGTCGGCGAGGCGCTGCCGGCCATGCACCGGCTGGTGGAGCAGGGCAAGGTGCGCTATGTGGGGATCACCTCCTACGCCCTCCACCTGCTCGCCGACGTCGCCGCGCAGGCCGAGGTGGACACCATCCTCTCCTACTGCCGCTACGACCTGGCCGATACCTCCCTCCAGCGCGTTCTGGCGCCCCTGGCGCGCGAGCGGGGCATCGGGCTGATCAACGCCTCGCCCCTGCACATGCGGCTGCTCACCGCCCGGGGCGCGCCGGACTGGCACCCGGCGCCGCGCCGGGTGCGCGAAGCGACGGCCCGGGCGGCGGCGCTCTGCGCCCGGCGCGGGGTGGACCTCGCCGACCTGGCGATGCAGTTCGCCCTGGCAAACCCCGATGTGGCCACCACCCTGGTGGGGATGAGCAAGGTGCGCCACGTGGAGCGGAACGTGGCCGCCGCCGGCGTGGCGCCCGATCCGGCGCTCCTGGCCGAGGTACGCGCCCTCATGGCGCCGGTGGCCGACGTGGCCTGGCAGGAGGGGCTGCCCGAGAACCACGAGCCGGACGCGGTGCCCAAAGGCGACTAGTCGCCTGCAAAGATGGCGATAGTGGAAGGAGCGTGATAGCGATGCGAGCGATCTCGGTGCTAGAGCCCCGGCGGGTGGGAGTCGTGGAGATGGAGGAGCCCCGGGTGGGTCCCGGCGACGTGCTGATCGACGTGCACCTCGTGGGCCTCTGCGGTAGCGACCTGCACGCCTACCAGGGCACCTCGCCGATGGTCTCCTATCCCCGGGTGCTGGGCCACGAGGTGAGCGGCGTCATCGCCGCGGTGGGCGAGGGAGTGCCGGCATCGCTGCCGATCGGTCGTCGGGCCACCGTGGTGCCCACCACCGAGTGCGGCGTCTGCCCGGCCTGCCAGGCGGGCCGCCCCAACTGCTGCCAGTTCAACGAGACCCTCGGCGTCCAGCGCGACGGGGCGCTCACCGCCAGGATCAGCGTCCCCTACACCAAGGTGTACGCCAGCGACACCCTCTCCGCCGAGGAGCTGGTGCTCGTGGAGCCGATGAGCGTCGGCTACCATGCCGCCAACCGCGGCGAGGTATCAGAGGTAGACACGGTGCTGGTGTTCGGCTGCGGCGCCATCGGCATCGGAGCGATCGCGGCCTCGGCACGCAAGGGTGCCCGGGTCATCGCCGTGGACATTGACGACGCCAAGCTCGCGTTGGCTCGGCGGTTCGGCGCCCAGGAGACCATCCACTCCCGCCGGGAGGACGTCCTGGAACGCGCCCGGGCGCTCACCGACGGGGAAGGCCCACGGGTGGCCATCGAGGCGGTGGGCCTGCCGCAGACCTATCGCCTGGCGGTGGAGGCCGTCTGCTATGCCGGGCGGGTGGTGTACATCGGCTATGCGAACGACGAGGTCCGCTACGACTCGAAAGAGTTCGTGCGCAAGGAGCTGGACATCCGCGGATCCCGGAACCAGCTGCGCGCCTTTCCGGCCGTGATCGGCATGTTCGAGCGCCGCGAGCGGCCCTTCCTGGACCTCATCACCCGGACATACCCCTTTGCCGAGGCCGGCCAGGCCTTCGCCGATTGGGCCGCCGCCCCCGGCGAGATCACCAAGCTCGTCATCGACGTGCGGGACTGAACCAGAAGAGGAACGCCACGTCGCAAAGGGATAAAGACGCAAAGAAGAACAACAAGGGGTGCATCGCGATCTCGCGACGCACCCCTTGTTCTCTTGCTTACCCATGCGACCTGTTCTGCCTAGTCGAAGCGCTGCCAGGTGTTGTCCTCGTACAGGACGAGGGTGCCGCGGGTGCTGCTCCAGAACATCAGCCCGTGCTCAAAGCGCTGGACCGAAGCGTGCAGGGGATGTT
>JAAZBQ010000330.1 GCA_012513725.1 Chloroflexota bacterium | reverse complement strand
CGGGATAGCGGTAGTTGATCTCCCGCAGCGTGGGCTTGAGGATCCAGTTCCCGCCGTGGGTGCTCACCACCACCACCCGGCGGATGCCGTGGGCGCGCAGCGAATCGATGATGTCCTCGAGCACCGCTGCCAGGGTCGAGGGACGCAGGGTCACCGTGCCGGCGTAGGTCATGTGCTCCCGGGCATTGCCAAACGGCATGGTGGGCAGGAGCAGGGCGTCCAGTTCGTCGGCCAGGCTCCGGGCCACGGCCTGGGCCACCATCCAGTCGGTGCCGATCGGCAGGTGGGGGCCGTGCTGCTCGATGGAGCCAAAGGAGACCACCGCCGTCGTAAGCCCTGCGTCGCGGATCGCGGGTGACGTGTTCTCGGCGCTCAGCATGATACCTCCGTCCGGCCCTCGATGCGCGCAAAGAGTATGCACTCGTCCGATGTGGCGTGAAGGGCGGCAGACGCCATGTCTGCCGGATAGGAGCCAGTGGGGCGCGGGCAGCGGGTCAGCAGGCGATACCGACCAGAACGAGCGGCACCGCCGGCACGCCACGACCTTGGCGAACCCGATTGTAGAGTTCGCCCTCGTAGTAGGGCACGCCGGAACTCATCTGGCTCTGCAGGGACTTGACCGGGAGGATCTCGATCCCAAGGTCGATGTGGTCACCGACATAGAAGGCGAGATGCTTGACAAAGAGGTCGTAAGCGACAAACGCGTACTTGCCAAACTGCACTTCGGTAGCGACGCGGTCCTTAATAAAGTCCGTCTGATTGTAGCTAAAGTACGGCGTCTCGCCGGCCGCCTCGATCTCGCGCTTTTGCTCCTCTGCAGGCAAGTTCAGCGTCTGGCGGATCAAACGCTCACTCCGCGTCACCCAATACGTGACGCGGCTCTCCTGCCATGACCTTGCGCGGAAGAGTCGCTCAAAGGCCGCATTCATCGCGACAGGGCTGTAAAGCATCTTGCCCTTGGTGCGCACCTCTTTGGAGACTTTGGTTCTGCACTGCTCAGCGTCGACCTCAGCCACTACGGACTGCACGTCGTCCCAGAGGCCCGGTTTGTGGACCAGCAGATACTCGAGGCCGTTCAGGTGGGAGTAGCTTTCAGCGATCTTCATCGGTTGGCTCTGTGTCGTAGTCCTTGGTGTGTTCGAACAACGCGCTCTGCTCAGGGTTTCTGGGCCATGGCGAAGCAGTGAGGCTATTCCCAGCCGTGACCGGGTCGTAGATCGGCCGGTTCATCGGGCGAGTACGCAGAGTTCCCAACATCTCTTGCTCGATCCGCTGCCGGGAGAGGTCCACATACTTGGGCACGATCTCCGCACCGACACCTCGCCGCCCGTGGCGGATGGCGGCGATGATCGTACTGCCTGTGCCCAAGAACGGATCCAGCACCCAGTCCCCCTTGTTAGTCAGTGACAGGACGAGTCGCTCCACGAGTTCTACGGGAAACTGGCAGGGGTGTTCTGTCTTTTCCACGTGGTTGCTCTTTACGTTGGGGATGGCCCACACGTCACCGGGATTCTTGCCCAAGGGGTTACCGGAGTATTGGCCCGCCTTGGGCCCCTTGAAGTGCTTCTTCCCGGGGTACTTTTGAGGCACACGCACGGCATCTAGGTCAAAGACATAGTCATCGGTCTTGGTGAACCACATGATCGTCTCATGACGGCCTGAAAAGCGACGACTACAATGCAAACCGTGGCCAAAGTGCCAGATGATGCGATTGCGCATCCTCAGTCCCAGGTTCGCAAAGATTGGGTACAGGATAGCATCCAGGGGAACAATCGCCCCTCTGTCCACATAGTTCCCCACCTGCCAGCAGATGCTGCCCCGCGGCGACAGCGCTCGCACGGATTCTGCGATCACCCGCGCTTGCTGCCCAAGGTAGTCATCGAGATCGAGTCTATCCTCGTATTCCTTGCCGATGTTGTACGGTGGTGATGTAACGACGAGCTGCAAAGACTCGTCGGGGATCTCCCGCAGCAGATCGAGACAGTCACCTGGGTAGACCACGACGGACTCGGATGGGTGATATCGCTCTACGATGTCGTGCTGTTGCCGGAAAAGTCCTTGCTCTTGGGGTTCCATCGATGCGTTCTCTCTGCTGGCGGGTAAACTTGTGCGACTCTTGGGGTTACGCCCATCGCGCCCTCTGGCGATTCGCGGTGCCCATTCGACAGTGCGAGGAGGGCGGCCAGGAGACCTACCTTACGCTTCCATTATCGCCCGCCGGTGGGCATCTTGTCAACCGCAGTCTGGAGGTGCCACAACCCCACAGCGACGGATGCGCAGCTGGCCTGTTGACCTCCCAGCCGATCCGCGGTATCGTCCATCCTACCGAAGTTGATACCCCCATTCCACGAGGTGACGAACGATGAAAGGTCTCGTGCTCTACCCCGACGGCCACTATGCCCTCGACGACGTCCCCGAACCCGCCCTGGGCCAGGGCCGCTACGCCCCCCACGACGTGCTCATCGAGGTGGCCTACTGCGGCATCTGCGGCAGCGACGTCCACGGCTGGCACGTCTCGGAGGGCACCCGCCTGGCCGGTCCTGCCAAAGCCGTGGTGGGCGGCCACGAGATGTCTGGCACGGTACGCGCCGTGGGCCCCGCCGTCACCCGGGTCAAGCCCGGCGACCGGGTGGTCGGCGAGATCGTCACGAACTTTTGCGGCGAGTGCGTGAACTGCAAGGCCGGCAAGGTCAACATCTGCGTGAACGTGCCCCCCAAAGAGGGTCGCATCCACTATACCGAGGGCGGCGCGTTCGCCCGTTGGGTGACCTGGCCCGATTTCGCCCTGCACGTCCTCCCCGACAGCGTCTCCTTGGAGGCCGCCGTCCTGATGGAGCCCACCGCCGGAAGCGTCCACTGCCTATTCGAGCGCCTCGAGGTGCGCGCCGGCGAGTCGGTGGCCATCCTGGGCCCCGGCGCCCGGGGGCAACTCCTCCTGCAGCTGGCCCGCGCGGCGGGCGCGCGACCCACGTTGATCTCCGGCGTGCAGCGGGATGCCCGCGTGCGGCTGCCCATGGCCGAATCCCTCGGCGCCGACCGGGTAGTGAACATCGACGAGGAGGACCTCATCGCCGCGGCCCGGGAACTGACCGGCGGCCAGGGGTTCGATGTGGTGGTGGAGAACGCCGGCGTGGCCTCGGCAGTCGAGCAGGCCATCGAGATCGCCCGGCCCGGCGGTCGGGTGATGATCTCCGGCGGCGGCATCCGCGGCGGGGTGACGATCCCCCTGCACACCTGGCCGGTGATCGTCAAGGAGCTCACGCTCTACGGCGAGATCTCCCACAACTGGTCGTCGTGGAACACCGCCGTGCAGATGGCCGCCCGCGGACAGGTGAGACTCGAGCCGCTCCTCACCCGGGTGTACCCCCTCTCCGAGTGGGAGCAGGGCTTTTCCGACGCGGCCGTCGGCGACGACGTGATGCGCGTCGCCCTGCGGCCCGACTAGCGATCAGGCCTCGCGGAGCGATCAGGCCTCGCGGGGCGCCGCGCGCCGGCCCCGGAGGTACAACACCAGGCGCGCGCCGAGCAGCACGACGAGCGCACCGGCCGCCAGGTAGGGGCCGGTGCGCGCCGATTTCACCGTCCAGACATAGTGCACCACGGCGGCCGCCGCGGCGACGTAGGCCAGGCGGTGGAGACGCTTCCACCAGGGTCCCAGGCGCTGGACCCAGCCCGGCGCCGACGTGATCGCCAGGGGCACCATCAGGAGGAACGAGGCCATCCCCATCAGGGCGTGCCATTTGGGCAGCACGTCCGCCGCCCACAGGCCCACGGCCCCGCCATAATCCAGCGCCACCTGCACGACGAGGTGGGCCAGCGCGTACTTGAACCCGTACAGCCCCCACTCCCTGCGCAGCACGAGCACCGCCGGCCAGCCCGCCAGCCGGGCGATCACCGTCGGCGCCAGGGACCCCACCAGGAGGGCGATGGCGATGCGCCCCGTCCAGAGGACGGCCTCCCGCGCCGGCCACGGTCCCAGCCCGCCCGTCGCATAGAAGACGACCAGGAGCAGCCCCGGCGCCAACGCCACGGCGTGCCCCACCGTCCGCAGGGCCCGGGCGCCCGACCCCGCGACCCGCGAGGGGGCCATCAGTAGAACTCCCGGAGGTCCATCCCCTCGTACAGATGGGCGACCTCTTCCGCATAGCCGTTGAACGGCAGCGTGTAGCGGCGACCCCGCTCCCCAAGGCGCTGCTCGGTGGCCTGCGACCAGCGGGGGTGGTCCACCTCGGGGTTCACGTTCGAGTAGAACCCGTACTCGTTCGGCGCATAGGCGTTCCAAAAGGTGGTGGGCTGCTCGGCCACCAGGTCGATGCGCACGATGGCCTTGATGCTCTTGAACCCATATT
>JAAZBQ010000329.1 GCA_012513725.1 Chloroflexota bacterium | reverse complement strand
GCCAGGAGCGCGCGATCCCCTCGCTCACCGGGAACCCGCCCTCGGCATAGTCGATGGCCGGCTGCAGCACGCGGTCGAGGCCGAGCCTGCCAAAGCGCGCCACCGTGTCGGCCCAGCCGGCGGCGGCCCCCGGCACGGTGACGGGCAGGATGCCGCGCAGCGGCATCTTCTGCAGGCCGCGGCGCTGCATCTCCTCCAGCGTGGCGGCATAGGGGGCGCGCCCGCTGGCGTTCAGGGCATAGACGCGGCGCTCTTTGGCCCAGTAGATGAGGGCAAAGGCGTCACCCCCCATGCCGGTGCTCATCGGCTCCACCACGTTGAGTGCGGCGGCCGTGGCCACGGCGGCATCGGCGGCGTTGCCGCCCTGCATGAGGATGCGCAGCCCCGCCTGGGCTGCCAGGGGCTGGCTGGTAGCGACGGCGCCGCCAAACCCCATGACCACCGGGCGGCGCGAGGGAAACTGGTATGACATGATGGGATCGGCCTCCTGTGTGGCGATGGCTCGTCGGACCCTATGGGATGCTATTCTACCTCGGCGACGGCGTCGAACGCCGGCTTGAGGGCGGGATACAGGGAGCGGTAGACGGGATAGTAGGCGTCATAGGCCCTGCGGTTCTCGGGCACGGGCTGCACCGTATCGACGATCTTGACCGTCTGCGCGCACGCCTCGGGCACGTTGGCGTACACCCGCGCGCCCACACCGGCCAGCAGGGCGGCGCCATAGGCGCTGCTGTCGGTGACGTTCACCGTGACGAGTTCCGTGCCGAACACGTCCGCCAGGATCTGGCGCCACACGCGGCTGCGGGCGCCGCCGCCCGTGGCCCGCACCTGGGAGATGGGCACGTTCAGGTCGCGGAACAGCTCGATGGAGTCGCGCAGGCTGTAGGCCACCCCCTCGAGCACGGCGCGCATCATGTGGCGCTTGTTGTGGCGCACGGTGAGCCCGAAAAAGGCCCCGCGGGCGTTGGGGTCGGGGTAGGGGGTGCGCTCCCCCGACAGGTAGGGGAGGTAGATCAGCCCCTCGCTACCGGCCGGCGCCAGCGCCGCCTCGGCCGTCATGATCTCGTAGGGGTCGACGCCGGTCAGCGCCGCCACGTCCATCTCCGCCGCGCCCAGGGTGTCGCGCAGCCAGCGGAGGGAGCCGCCCGCCGCCAGGGTCACGCCCATGACGTGCCACTTGCCGGGCACGGCGTGGCAAAAGGTGTGCAGGCGACCCTCGGGGTCGCGGCTGGGGGCGTCGGTGTAGGCAAAGACGACGCCGGAGGTGCCCATGGTCACCGAGACCAGCCCCGGCTCGACGATGCCCGTGCCCACGCCGCTGGCGGCCTGGTCGCCCCCCCCGCCCACCACGGGCAGCCCCACGGGGAGGCCGGTGGCCTCGGCCACCTCGGCCGTCACGCGGCCGGTGATCTCGGGGGATTCCACGCAGGGGGGCATCCACTCCAGGGGGATGTTCAGCTCGGCCAGCACCTCCTCGCTCCAGCGCCGCTCGCCCACGTCGAGCAGCACCGTGCCCGAGGCGTCCGATACCTCGGTGGCGTACTCGCCCGTCATGCGATAGCGGACGTAATCCTTGGGCAGGAGCACCTTGGCGACCTGGGCGTACACCTCGGGCTCGTGGTCGCGGGTCCAGATGATCTTGGGCGCGGTGAACCCGGGCAGCGCGGGGTTCATGGTCAGCTCGAGAAAGCGCTCGCGGCCCACGCGCTCCATGATCCAGCGGCACTCGTTGGCGGTGCGCTGGTCGTTCCACATGATGCACGGGCGCAGCACGTGTCCCTGGGCGTCGAGCAGCACCATGCCGTGCATCTGGCCGGTGAGGCCGATGCCCGCCAGATCGCTCTTTTCCACACCGGTGCTCCGGAGCACCTGGCGGATCGACCCGATCGTCGCCTGCCACCAGTCCTCCGGTTCCTGCTCGGCCCAGAGGGGGCGGGGGGTGTACATGGGGTACTCGACGGCGGCGCTGCCGGCCACGCGCCCCTCCGCATCGATCAGCAGCGTCTTGGCGCCGGTGGTACCGATGTCGATGCCGATCAGGAATGCCATGCTGATCCTCCGGTAGATGGAAGCACGGATGGAGAAGCCGCTCACCTTGATGATAGCCACGCGCGAGGGTTTGGCAAGTTTCGGTCGAAGGGGGGGCACAATGATCGGCGATGGGATGACCGCCGGGTAATCCGTGGTCATGTCAGCCTCATGCGCGAGGAACATGGCGTGACCCAGAAGGATTGACTACGGGTGGCGGCATAGCGCTATCGGTCGTCGGGCGCGCCCAGCGAACATGGGGGGACACTTTCGCCGACTGACAACAGTGTTATGGGTGGGGCCGGGGAACCCCGGCCCCACCTGCATCGCCACGACGCGGACCGCACGGCACCCCGCTAAGAGCCTTGACCGGTCATATTGGGAACCGCTGCCGGCGGGGGTTGTCCAGGCTACTCTTGTAGTCGCCTCACCGCGGACGCGATGCTATTTACGGTTGACCCCGTTATAGGTCCTCATCAGGTCTCCCGTGCCGCTCATGATGGTGTTGACGATAGCCCCGATGCGCCGCCCGTTGGTGCACTCCGCGGTCACCGGCCCCTCGTAGCCCGCGGAGGTGCCCGGAACCGGTAAGAACGTGCGCGATGTGTACGCGCCGATCGTGCCCGACCAGGTCTGACTCCCGTTGACCCGCAGCACCACATTG
>JAAZBQ010000002.1 GCA_012513725.1 Chloroflexota bacterium | reverse complement strand
TAGGGGCTGACGAACTTGTAGACGACGGTAAAGTCGTCGGGGGTCTCCAGCTCACCCATCACCCGGTTGCCGTCGGCGTCAAGCGTCGAGACCTGGGTGGATGTCGCCGGGGTGATCTCCGAGTTGGTGACCTGGTAGTCCCACCACCAACGGAAATCCTCGCTGGTGTGTGGCGTGCCGTCCGACCACTTGAGTCCCCTGCGCAGATGCCACGTCCATTCGGTGGCGTCGTCGTTGATCTCCCACGACTCGGCCTGGGCCGGTTTCATGGTGAGGTCGAGGTTGAACCAGGTCAGGTTGGTGGACTTGAACTTGGTGGGACCCCAGCGGTCCGAAACGCCGTTAAAGCCGCGGCGGATGGTGCCGCCGTACTTGCCGACCATCTCCACGGCGATAGCCACGTCGGGGTTCTCGGGAAGGCGCTCATCAACGGGTGGGAGTTCGCCAGCGGCCACCAGGTCGGCCAACATCGGCGCCTCGCTGTATCGCCCCGCAGCGGGTTCTGCAGCAGGTGGGGCCGTGGGCTCTTCTGCGGCCGGGGGCGCCGTGGGTTCTTCCGCGGCCGGTGCGGCCGTCGGCTCGGCAGGAGCCGCCGGCTCGGCGGTGGGAGTTGGCTGGGCGCAAGCGGCGGCAACGGTTCCCGCGGCTACCAGCGAGGAGATGCGTAGGAATTCGCGGCGGTTGAGCTTCTGCATGGTCAGGTTCCTTTCATGGCACTTCCGTGTGCCTGGGAGCCGTCACTGACGTGGGTGGCTCCGGCAGGTGGGCGTCAGTGGAACACTATCGATACCGACCATCAATAAGCAGACTACCATCACGACACCGGGGTGTGGCTTGTGGGCACCTCCTATGGGCTGGTCGCCGGGTACGGCGCGGTCGTCGCCGGGTACGGCGCAGTCGTCGCCGGGTACGGCGCGGGTTGGAGCGCTACGGAGCGCCAGGCCGGCAACAGCGAGTGGACGGAAAAGTGGTAGAACGCAGGCCCAACAGAGGCTCCAGAACGCGCCCCCATATTATGCAGGATGGCGAAGCATGTCAAGCAAGCCCGCCCGGTGGCCGCATGCGCGGGGCCATCGATAGCAGGTGGCAACAGGTCTCTGGAAGACAGCCGAAGAGAGGGGGGCGCATGCGCGCCACCCCTCCGGTCCCACTAGGCGTGCTGAGAGGGATCCTCCCAGTAGTACGACTGGGGATTCAGCAGGTGCTCGTCCTCCGTCGTGTCGTCGAGTACCTGGTTGTCCAGGTAGCCCTTGAAGCCGTTCTTGACGATGATCGGGGCGGGGAACTGGCCGAGATAGCCGATCTGCGGGATCTCTTCGGCCCAGATGTCCATGATGTTCCGGAAATACTCATTCCGGGCGCCATCGTCTGGGTCCAGGAGCATCTTGTCCCAGTTTTCCCAGATGTCCCAGATCCAGTGCCCCTCCGGCGGCTCCTCGCCGTTCGGGTCGGACCCGTTCGAGTTGCGGTAGAGCGCCCAGGCGCATGCCCAGGGGCGGTCCGCATTCACACCGACAAAGATAAACGGGGCAACGATGGGGAGGACCGTGCGATCGCCACCCCAGAAGGCGGCTTCGATCTCGTTCGCGTTAAAGTGCTCGGTGTACAGCGAGCGCTCAAAGTACCGGTAGTTGGTCTTGATGCCGATGGCCTCGTGGTACGTGCCGAGCATGTGGGCCGCGTCCTCGTCGGGCGTGCCCGCCGCCGCCGTGCCCTCGATCATGAACGCGATCGGCTCTCCCGACCCATCGGGCCATACACGGAAGCCGTCCGCTCCGCGCTCGGCATAGCCGGCCTCGTCGAGGAGCTGGTTTGCCAGGTCCGGGTCGTACTGGATGTGCGAGGTGGATAGCGTCTCATAGTACTGCGGCGATTGCTCCAGCGGCGAATATTGCCGCGGCTTGGCCAGGCCATCGTAGATCAACTCGTTCATCTCGTCGCGGTCCACCGCGTACATCAGGGCCTGGCGCACCTCGCGCTTGTTAAAGAACTCGCGCAGCCTGGGGTTCTTGGTCGTGAGGTTGGCCTGCATGCAGCGGTGGCTCGCGCTGGCCCCGAGGAAGACCCGGTAGTCGCCCTCCGCCTCGTTCTCCTTAAAGAGCGTATAGTTGGCGATGGCGACGTCTCGCGCCTGAAAGTCGATCTCGCCGCTGATGATCCACATGTTGAACACGTCAGGCGATTCGTACAGACGGTGCTGCACCCGGTCGATGTAGGGCAGCTGCTGCCCCTCCGCATCCACCTGCCAAAAGTAGGGGTTGCGCTCCATGACGAACAGCTCGTTGTCCAGCGTGTTCGTCGCGATCCATGGCCCGGTGTTGGGCCGCTCGATGTTATTGGTCCAGTTGTTCCGGTCGTTGAACCAGTCCATCCACGTCTCGAGGCCGGCCGCCTGGGCCGCTGCGACGAGGTCGTCCTTGTCGGCAAAGTCGATGTGAAACTGCTCGACATGGTGGTGCGGGGTCATCGGGGAAAAGCGGGTCATGTCAAACGCCCACAAGGGCTTGGGTTCCGCAAACGTGACGACGGCGGTAAAGTCGTCGGGCGCCTCTGGTGAGGCCGCCACCTTGGGTGAGCCAGTCGACCACTGGTTTGCCGGGCTGGTCGTCAGCTCCGAGTTCATGACCTGGTGCTCGTGGTACCACATCATGCTCGCCGTCGTGTACGGCGCGCCATCGGACCACTTCATGCCCGGCCGCAGCCTGACCGTCCACACCGAGGCGTCCTCGTTGATCTCCCAGGACTCGATCATGTTCGGGCGCACGGTGAGGTCCTGGTTGTACCAGGTCCAGCCCTCCGCAATCACCTTCGAGGGGCCGTTGCGGTCCGACATGCCTCTGAACGCCCGGCGCATGGTGCCGCCAAAGTTGCCGATGCCCTCATGCGTCGGGCAGACGCAGGGGTTCTCGGGCAGGCGCTCGTCCACGGGAGGTAGTTCGCCGGCTTCCACGAGGTCGGCCAGCATGGGGGCTTCTTTGAAGCGGGCCTGGCCCTCGACGGCGGGTGCCGCGCTGGGCTGTTCGGCGGCCGGCGCTTGGGGGGCGCTGGGCTCGCTGACGGCTGGTGCTGACGTGGGGGCGGTAGGGGCGCCGGGGGGGGCCCCACAGGCTGCTGCGACCGTCGCGGCGGTCGCCAGCGAGGAGATACGGAGAAACTCGCGACGCGTGATCTGGTTCATAGGGCTCCTTCGCCATTGCGGCATCTGGTGTCGTCTTGCCGGTGGTGCGGGACCCTATCGGAGATCGTGCAATCAATAAGAGGATCGCGTCGTGCTCTTGTGCTGTAGGCCTCCCTTCGCATGGGGCCCAATAGGCCTGGGCCGGGGCCGTGCTAGCCTGCGCCCGATGGCGGCGTAGCGCGAAGAGAATACCATAGCGGGCGATGCCAGTCAACATTCCGGCGCCATGCGCTCCGGTGGAGGGGGCGTACGGCCAGAGCCGCCCGGCCGAGGGGCTTGACGCAGGGCAGTGCACGGGCTAGCGTATGGCCAGGTGCATGGGCACCCTGCGGCGCGGCCGCGCCGCGGGTCGATCAACGCCGATCAACAGGAGGACGACGTGACCAACCTCTACCGCTACAACCCCGTCGACATCGAGCTCGCCCTGCGTGAGGCGCAGCCCTTTACGCCCTTCCCGCGCATCGCCGATCGTGTCGCGTGGGAAGCCATCGCGGCCCGGCTGGGGCCGGAAAAGGTGCGGGAGTACATCAACCAGGCGGAGGCCGTGGCCTCCCAGCCCGTCCCGGGCCTGCCCGCCACGCTGTGGCTCGAGTTCCAGCGCATCGGCCGCCGGGAGGGGTTCCAGGAGCCACGCGGCGAGCGGCGCAGGATGCTCACCGCGCTGACGCTGGCCGAATGCCTGGAGGACCAGGGCCGCTTTCTCGATCCGCTCCTCGACGTGGCCTGGGCCATCTGCGAGGAGAGCAGTTGGGACCTGCCGGCGCATCAGGCGGAGCTCACCGACCTGGATCATCCCGTCATCGACTTGGGCGCGGCCGGGACCGGCATCGACCTCGCCGAATGCGACTATCTCGTCGGCGAGCGGCTGGACCCGCTCCTGGGCAAGCGCATCCGCGACGAGGTGGATCGGCGCCTGTTCACGCCGTACCTCACCCGCCACGACCATTGGTGGCTGTACAACACCGCGCTGCGCCGGGTGAACAACTGGACCGCCGTGTGCAACGCCGGCGTGCTCGGCGCCGCGCTCTACCTCGAAGAGGACCTCGCTCGCCTGGCCGAGATCATCGCCCGGGGGGCGCGCTCCCTCGATGACTATATGGACACGTTCGACCCGGACGGCGGGTCCTCCGAGGGGCCGGGGTACTGGGGCTATGGCTTTGGCAACTATGCCGTCATCTCGCAACTCGTCGAGGCGGCCACGGGCGGCCGGATCACCTTCATGGGCAGCGAGCACGCCGCCAGAGCGGCCGAGTTCCCCCTCAAGGCGATGCTGAACCAGGGGTCCTACGCCAACTTTTCCGACTGCGACCCCACGGTCGTCTACCCGAGGCCCTTGCTGGTGTACCTCTCCCAGCGGCTGGGGAACCCCGCCCTGATGCAGCTGGCGCGCATGCAGCCGGAGGGGGCCCGTGCCGCCGAGATGCACTGGGCGCTCCGCGCCCTGGCCTGGCCCGTCGAGGAGGAGCCGGCCGGCGCCTTTGTACCCGCCAAGCGGGACTGGTTCGGCGGCATGATGTGGATGTTCGCCCGCTTCGATCCGGCGGATCCCGACGCGCTGGTGGTGGCCGCCAAGGGTGGACATAACGGCGAGATGCACAACCAGAACGATGTGGGCAGCCTGATCGTCCGCGTGCAGGATGAGTCGGTGCTCTGCGAGCTCGGCCGAGGCCGCTACACCAAAGCCTATTTCAGCCCGCAGCGTTACGAGCATTTCGTCAACTCGTCCCTCGGGCACCCGGTGCCGGTGCCGAACGGGCAGGCCCAACTGCCTGGAGAAGAGTATGCGGCGGAACTCGTCGGCCGCGTGGTCGACGACCGCCTGGACGCCATGACCATCGAGATGCGCGGCGCCTACCCGGCCGAGGCGGACCTGACGTCGCTCCGGCGCACGGTGGTACTCCACCGGGAGGCGCCGGCCGGCTGGGTGGAGGTGAGCGACGAGGTGGCGTTCGCCTCGGCGCCCGGTACGCTGGACTCGGTGCTCTTTACCTTTGGCAGCGTGGAGTTGGGCGAGGGCCAGGTGTTGGTGCGCGGGGAGCGGGGCGCCGTCCGCATCTCGTACGACGCGAGCATCGTGAGCGCCGACGTCGAGCACGTGACGGACCTCGACCTGTCTGTAGGGCCCTCGGAGGCCGAGCGGTTGGTGTTCAGCCTGCGTAGGCCGACCCAGCAGGGGGTCATCCGCCTGCGCATCGACCCGGTGCAGC
>JAAZBQ010000328.1 GCA_012513725.1 Chloroflexota bacterium | reverse complement strand
TTTATGCGGGGCATCATCGTCCACGACGGGCTGATCGAGTCCGAGTTCAACGGCCAGGAGTTGCGCGCCCTGATCTATTGCCCCTGGCCGCGGATCATCCGGCACGGCGACCGCATCGCCCAGATGTGGGCGCTGCCGGCCGATCGCGAGGCCCTGGTGCGGCTATCGAGCGCCCCGTCGGGCGTCACGGCGCAAAAGGCGGGGCTGGGGTCCACGGGACGCTAGCCCACGCTCCGCAACGACTGTAGGGGTCACCGTAGACCGATATGGGGACGGATGGAGTGCGAGCGATGAACCGACAGAGGCTACGGGTCGTCAAGGCCCTGGGCGAGGCGGGGGTCATCCTGTCCATCCTCAGCGGCGGGCTGCTGATCCTCTGGATGCTGGCGGCGGTCTCCTGGATGGTGGGCTGGGCAGAGGCGCCCGCCCGCCTGGCCGGGCCTACCGTGGCGATGGACGACTATGGCCTGCCCGGCGTGTCCCTCCGGGTGCTGCACCCCACCACGCTCGACCCGGGCTCGCCTGCCGACGTGGTGACCATCCTGGCGCGTGCGAACACGCCCGAGGCGGCGCAGCCCTTGGCGGTGACCCTCGTCCTGCAGGATGACGCGCTGACGTTCGTCGGGCCCGACGGGCTGCCGGCCGCCGGCCGCGTGCAGGCGGAGCCCGGCTACCCCGACGCGCTGCCCTACCCCGTACGCCTGGCCCACTCGGGCACCCAGCTGCGCGGCGGGCTGCTCTTGGCCCATCGTGTCGGCGTCATGCCCGCCCTCCTCGGCCCCGAGGGTGTCGTGGAGGTGCCAGAGTTGGCCTTCTCGGTGGCCATCCCCGGCCGGGTGCCCGCGGCGGTCCGCGGTCTCCTGGATGGCATCGGTGGGACGCTGATCCCCTACCTCGTCGTGGGCACCGTGCTGGTGGCCGTGGCCTGGGCAGCGGGGCGCTACGTCGTCGAGCGGCGCCAGCGCACCGAGGCCGAGCTCCTGGCCGCCTACCACCGCCTGCAGGAGCACATCAAGCTGCAGCGCTGGACGGACGCGCGCCAAGCCATCGAATCGATCCGCTCCATCGAGCCGGGGTACCGCGATGTGCCCACCCTGGACACCCGCGTGCGCGAGGAAGAGGCGGCCATCTGGCGGCGCGAGCACCTCTTCCACCAGGGGGTGGAGGCCTACCGGGAGCGCAACTGGCGCGCCGCCGCCCACATCTTTTCCGTCATCGAGCGGGAAGACCCCTACTATCGCGACGTGCGCTTTTTGCACCGCACGGCGATGCTCTACGCCGACCTCCGCAGCCGGGACCGCTCCCGCCGGGTCGCCGCCGCCCGGCAACTGGGCGAGGTGGGCGACCTGGTAGAGTGGGCGCCCCTCGTCGAGGCCCTCGGCGACCTCAGCGAGCAGGTGGCCGACGCCGCCGAACAGGCCTTCCAGCGCGTGGGACCCGAGGCCTTTGACGTCCTCCTGGATGCCCTGCGCTCGCCCATCGAGGCGGTGAGCACCCGCTCGCTGCGCATCCTCAAGGGGTACGGACAGGCCGTCCGCGAGCGACTCCTCGCGGCACTCCGCTCCAGCGATCCGGCGATCACCGCGCCGGTGGCCCGGCTGCTGGCCGATCTCGGCGCGCGCCGGGAGCTCGCCGAGGCGCTCCTGTGGGCGACGGACCCCCACCTGGAGGGCATCGTGGCGGCGCTGGTGAACGAGGGGGTGGTGGCCTCGGCGGTGCTCATCG
>JAAZBQ010000327.1 GCA_012513725.1 Chloroflexota bacterium | reverse complement strand
CGTGAGATCGTACGCCGTGCAATGGTGCGCGCTGACGTTCAGCGCCGGCGTATCCTCGTCGGGAACCGCGGCGGCCAGCAGCCCGGCCCCCACCCCGTTGCGGAACGCTGCCCAGCGCACGTCGGTCTTGTTGCCGTTCTACTGCGGCCGCACATAGGGGACGTACTGCTCGTCCACCGTGCCGCGGTAGAGGCCCACCAGGGCGCTGGTCTTGCGGTCGGCATAGGTCTCCTCGGGGCCCCGGCCGAACCAGGTGAACTCCTCGAATCCCTCGGGCAGGCCCAGCGTCACGCCGATCCGCGGTAACTCGGGCAGGCGGCCCACCGGCGTGATGCGGGTGCGCACCACCACGTCGCCACTCCCGAGGATGGTGTACGTGTAGGCCACGTCCAAGCCGGTGTCGCCCGTCGGGGGGCGCTGCTCCGCGCGGACGGTGGCCGTCACCACCTGGGGGCTGGGCTGCGCGGCATCGAACCCCGTGACGGTCTGCACAAGCACCGGGAGCCCGGCAGCGCGCCAGCGCGCCTCATGGAGGTGCCGCGGCCGCCCCCCACCGGCGCCGGCGCCGCGGATCTCGTCGAGATCCTCGAGGGTCGGTTCGCGCCCCTCGGCCTCCAGCATGGCCAGCAGTCGCTCGCTGGAGGTGGCGTCGTTGTCGGTGGGCGCCCGCCAGGGGTCAAAGCGCAGCCCCCCGGCAAGGAGCTCCACCCCGTCGCGCACGAACGAGCGAATCGTCCCCTCTTTCTTGTCCAGCACGACCCGGAATCCCTCCCCCTCGACGGTGAGGGCGGCCGGATCGTCGGCCATCCGCAGGGCCGGCATCTCGGCCGGGGCGACGGGGCCTACCCGGCGCGTGGGAAAGGGCACGCGGAACTGGCTCCAGGCCACCTCGTGGCCCGCCTCGGCCCACAGGGTGTCCTCGGCCAGGCGAAAACGCACCACGGCCCAGTACTCGGCGCCCGCCGTCAAGGCCTCCGGCTGCTGGAAGGGCACCGTGAGCGTCGCGCTCTCGCCGGGGCCGATCGCCAGCGGCGGCAGTGCACCGGACTGCAGCACCTGCCCGTCCGCCTCCAGCGCCCACTCGCCCTTCAGGCCGGCCAGCGTGGCGAAGTTGTACTTGTTCGTCACCTGGATCCGGCCGGCGAGGGCATCGAGCGCCTCGACCCGGGCCGGCTCCATCAGCTTCTTGTACTCCAGTAGCGCCGGGTGCACCGTGCGGTCCGGCGAGACGAGGCCGTTTATGCAAAAGTTGCCGTCGTGGGGCTCCTCGCAGAAATCGCCCCCGTAGGCATACCACACCCGCCCATCCTCGGCGGTCTGCTCCAGGCCCTGATCCACCCAATCCCAGATGAACCCGCCTCGCAGGCGCGGATGGGCCTCGATCGCCTCCCAGTACTCCCGCAGGTTCCCGCACGAGTTCCCCATGGCGTGGGCGTACTCGCACATGAAGATCGGCCGGTCGTCGTTGGGGTCCTCGGCGAGCTCCACCAGCCGCTCGATGGTCGGGTACATCGGGGGGATGATGTCGCTCACCCGCCGGGACATCTCGGGATCGCGCACGATCGGCTCCCAGTGGATCGGCCGGGTGGGATCCAGCGCGCGGATGGCGTCGGCCTCGGCGTCGATGTTGCGGCCCATGCCCGATTCGTTCCCCAGCGACCAGATGATGACGCTCGGGTGATTCCGATCGCGCAGGACCATGCGCACGCCCCGCTCGACATAGGCGTCGGTAAAGATGGGGTCGTCGCTGGTATCCAGCCGGCCGTGACACTCGACGTTCGCCTCGTCGACCAGGTACAGGCCGTACTCGTCGCACAGCTCATACCAACGCGGGTGGTCGGGATAGTGGCACGTGCGCACCGCGTTCAGGTTGTGGCGCTTCATGAGCAGGATGTCCTGCAGCATGGAGGCCTCGTCGACCGTCTTGCCCTTCCGGGGATCGTGCTCGTGGCGGTTCACCCCGCGAAAGACGATCGGCACACCGTTCACCAGGATCTTGCCGTCGCGGATATCTACCTGCCGAAAGCCGACCCGGGTGCTCTGCACCTCGACGATCTCGCCGGCCTCGTCGTACAGCGTGAGGAGCAGGGTGTAGAGGTTGGGCTCCTCGGCGTTCCACTTGCGCGGTGCGACCACCTCCCGCTGCAGGCTGACCTCGCGCTCCTCTCCGGGGGCGAGGTGCATCCCCTCGATGCGCTCGGTGAACGTCGTCTCGCCGGTCGGGTTCAGCAGCTGCACCTCCAGGGTGCGGGCCGCCTCCGTCTCGCCCGCGTTCTCCACCCAGGCGAGGAGGTCCAGCGTCGCGTCGCGATAGGCCACGTCCAGCGGCGTGCGGACGCGGAAATCGCGGATGTGGG
>JAAZBQ010000326.1 GCA_012513725.1 Chloroflexota bacterium | reverse complement strand
GGGCGAACTCGCCCTCCAGGATGCCCTGCCACTCCAGGAGGAGGATGTGCCGCAGCAGGCGCCAGACCCGTTCCTGGAGATCGGGGCGCTGCTCCTCGGCGCGGGCCAGGGCCTCCTCGATCACCGCAGCGTCGCGTTGGTTCACCTCGCCCGTCCACGGGCGCACGTAGGTGCGGTAGACGGAGAGGTTGGCCAGGTACTCCTGGAGGGCCTCGCGCTGCTCCGTCTCGCCGAGATCCCGGTAGCGGCGGTGGCGCTGGGCGATCTCCCCAAGGAGAGCCGTCAGGCGGCGCACCTCGTCGCCGAACATCTCGCCAAGAACGCGACGCTTGCGCTGGCGGACGATCTCGTCATAGCCCTCCTCGACGCCCGAGAACGCGGTGTACAGCCGGGTGAGGGGCTCTTCGCCTGCGGGATCGACGAACAACCCCCCGGCGTGGGCGGCGAACTCGTAGCCGGTGGTGCCCGCGACGGGCCACTCTAGGGGGAGCGGCTCGTCGGGGGCGAGGATCTTTTCCACCAGGATCCAGCACTCGGGGGCCTCTTCTCGAAGGCGCTGCAGGTAGACGAGGGGATCCCGCAGGCCGTCGACGTGATCCACCCGCAGGCCGTCCACCTGGCCGCTCTCGGCCCAGGAGAGCACCAGCCCGTGGGTGTACTCGAAGACCTGCTGATCCTCCACGCGCATCCCCACCAGGGCGGCGATGTTGAAGAAGCGCCGGTAGTTGATGTCGCTGCCCCCGCTGCGCCAGTGGGCCAGGCGATAGTACTGAGCCTCCAGGAGGGCGTCCAGGCGGTCGGGGTCGCGCGCGATGGCGGCCAGCGTATCGTCGACGGCGGCCGCAGCCGCCCGATCCGACGCCAGCACGCGCTCGAGAAAGCCCAACAGCGCTTCCTTGTCGCGGTGGCGCAGGGCGATGGTCTCGGGGGCGGTGCCGACGGGCAGCCCGGCCAGGGCGTCGGCAACGAACCCCAGTTCCCCGGAGCCCGTGCGCTCGGCGGCGGGCCGCAGGATGAGCGCCAGCGACTCGGGCGCCAGCGGCAGGAGGTGCTCGTGATAGCCCACCGTCAGGCTGGGCCCCTGGCGTTCCAGCCGGAGCCCGCCCTCCTCCACGACCACGCCATAGTGCTCGCCCAGGATGGGCAGCAGCACCTTGCCCTGCAGGCGCTCGAGCTCGGGGGTCCAGTCCACGTCGAAGAAGAGGGCAAAGCGGCTGGAGGAGCCGTTCTCCAACACGTCCCACCACAGTCGGTTGTGGCCGGCGTCGGTGGACATGTGGTTCGGGACGATGTCCAGCAACTGCCCCATGCCGTGTTCGCGGAGCGCCTGCCAGAGCTGCTGCCGGGCCGCCTCGCCGCCCATCGCCTCGCTCACCCGGCGATAGTCCGTCACGTCGTACCCGTGGGCGCTGAGGGCCTGGAGGTACGGAGAAGTGTACAGGTGGCTGATGCCCAGCGCCGCCACATAGTCGGCCAGCGCGGCGGCGTGATCCAGGTCGAAATCCTCGCTGAGCTGCACGCGGTACGTAGCGCGGGGGACGATGATCCCATTATCGTTCATGCTGCAACACCACCATAGAATGTGCCTCGACGGTGACCTCCTCGCCGACCCCCAGGACGGGCTGGTCTGCGGCGCCCCACAGGTCGGGGTCGTTCGTATCGATCACCCGTTCCCAGCGATGCAGGTTCTTGCGCTTGGGCACCGCATAGTCGATCGCCCCGTCCGAGGCGTTGAACAGCACCAAAAAGTCGTTATCAGTGAGCGGCCGCCCCTGCTCGTCGCGCCCGACGCCCTGCCCGGAGAGGTACACCTGGAGCGCCCGGGCATAGCCGGTGTCCCAGTCCTCCTGCGACATCTCCGAGCCATCGGGCCGGTACCAGCCGACGTCCTCGGCGCCCTCCCCACGGAGGGTGCGGCCGTAGAACCAGTTCCGGCGCCGGAAGGCCGGGTGCTCCTTGCGGAATCGGATCAGGCGCGCGGCATAGTCGAGCAGCCCCTCATCCACGTGCTCCCAGTCGTACCAGGAGATCTCGTTATCCTGGCAGTAGGCGTCGTTGTTGCCGCCCTGGGTGCGGCCGATCTCGTCGCCCCCCAAGAGCATGGGGATGCCCTGAGACAGCATCAGGGTGGTCAGGAAATTGCGCTTCTGCCGGCTGCGGAGCGCATTTATCTCCGAATCGTCGGTCTCCCCCTCGACGCCGCAGTTCCAGGAGCGGTTGTCGTCGGTGCCGCTTTCGTTGCCCCCCGGGTTGGCCTCGTTGTGCTTTTCGTTGTAGGTGACCAGGTCGTGGAGGGTGAACCCGTCGTGGGAGGTCACATAGTTCACGCTGGCGTGGGGCCGGCGGCCGGTGTTCTCATACAGGTCGGGGCTGCCAACGAAACGCCGCGCCAACTCGCCCAGTACGCTGCCCTCCGCCCGCCAGTGGTCGCGGATGGCGTCGCGGTACTTGCCGTTCCACTCGGACCACTGGGGAGGAAAGCGCCCCACCTGGTAGCCCCCCTCGCCGACGTCCCAGGGCTCGGCGATGAGCTTGGTCCCGTTCAGCACCGGGTCCTGGTGGATGATGTCAAAGAACGGCGCCAGCCGATCCACCTCGTGGAGCTCGCGGGCCAACGTGGCGGCCAGGTCAAAGCGGAAACCGTCGACGTGCATCTCGAGCACCCAGTAGCGCAACGAGTCCATCACCAGTTGCAGCGAGTTCGAACGGCCCATGTGCAGGCTGTTGCCGGTGCCGGTATAGTCCATATAGTAGCGTGGATCGTCGTGTACCAGGTGATAGTACGCGGCGTTGGCGATCCCCTTCATCGACAGGATGGGCCCCAGGTGGTTGCCCTCCGCCGTGTGGTTGTACACCACGTCGAGGATCACTTCGATCCCCGCCGCGTGGAGCCGCCGCACCATCTCGCGGAACTCGTTCACCTCCTCGCCGGGCGCGTGGCCCTGGGTGGCATAGTCGTGGTGGGGGGCGAAAAAGCCGATAGAGTTGTACCCCCAGTAGTTGTCCAACCCCTGCTCTACCAGGTGGCGATCGTCGACGTGCAGGTGCACCGGGAGCAGCTCCACGGCGGTGACGCCCAGCCGGGCGAGATGCTCGAGGAGGGGCGGCTCCACCAGGCCCAGGTAGGTGCCCCGGAGTTCCTCCGGCACCTCCGGGTGACGCGCGGTTAGGCCCTTGACGTGGACCTCGTAGATGATCGACTCGTGCAACAGGTGACCCGGCGGGGTATCTCCCTGCCAATCAAAGGCCGGATCGATGACGACGGATTTGGGCAGGTAGGGCGCCGAGTCGCCGGTGTCGGGCGGGGCATCGGGATTGTCGGCGTGGGGAAAGAGGGCGTCGTCCCAGCAGATGCACCGCTCCATCGCCTTGGCATAGGGGTCCATCAGGAGCTTTTCCGCATAGCAGCGGTGGCCCTGGGCGGGATCCCAAGGTCCGTGTACGCGATAGGCGTAACGCTGCCCCGGTCCCACCCCGGGCAGATAGCCGTGCCAGTAGAGTGAATCCACCTCGGGCAACGCATAGCGGGTCTCGTTGCCCTCCTCGTCAAAGAGGCACAGCTCGACGCGCTCGGCCACATCGGAAAAGATGGAAAAGTTCGTGCCGCTGCCATCGTACGTGGCGCCCAGCGGGTAGGCGTTGCCCGGCCATACGTTCATCGCCATCCTCCCATTCCCATCGCGGACACCGTGTCGCGGCGCCGCCCAACGTCACCACACGACGCAACTAGGTCGACGAAGGCATGCGAGGCAGTACGAAGAAAGGACGAGCGGGTGTGGACGGGGAGCGCTTGCCGAGGGGATCTATCGGTTTGACTCCGGTCCCCCTGCGAGAGGGGGTACCATCTGCA
The DNA here is from genome assembly GCA_012513725.1 of Chloroflexota bacterium. Taxonomy (GTDB): domain Bacteria; phylum Chloroflexota; class Anaerolineae; order UBA1429; family UBA1429; genus JAAZBQ01. Next base: position 3,499 of record JAAZBQ010000326.1, on the reverse strand, counting down.
TCGTAGAACGGTGGAGGGGGTCTTGTCAACACGGCGAGGTTTCTGCCGCGCTTTGACACCTCCCCGCTTCCTGGTAGACTCACTAGTTACCAAACGGTTATCACTGCCCCAACGCCGCAACGCCTGTCCCCTTTGGGTGTTACAGTGGTGCGAGGGTAGGCAAGGGAGACCCCATGACCTCGCGCGACGACTCGGAGATCCTTCAGGACGTCCGGCGCGACCCTAATGCGTTCGGCGAGCTATACGCCAGGTACGTCGACCGCATCTATAGCTATATCTACCACCGGGTGGGGAACGTCCACGACGCCGAGGATCTCACCTCGCGGACCTTTTTCCGCGCCCTGTCGCACATCTCGTCCTACGAGGACAAGGGGCTGCCCTTTTCGGCCTGGCTGTACCGCATCGCGCACAACGTGCTGGCCAACTGGCACCGCGATCGGGGCCGCCGGCCGGTGGTGGCGCTGGATGGCATCGTGCTGCGCAGCGAGGGACCCCTCCAGCACCCCGAGGCCATGGCCCTCACGGGGGACGATTCGCGCCAGCTGGTAGAGGCCATTCGCCGGCTGGATCCGCAGCGCCAGGAGCTCCTGGTGCTCAAGTTCAGCGATGGCCTCTCGAACGCCGAGATCGGCGAGATCATGGGGCGCACCGAGGGGGCCATCAAGTCGCTGTACCATCGCACGTTGCTGGCCTTGCGCAAGGAGCTGAGCAAAAAGGGGTTTCAGCTGGAATGAGCGATATGCTGTGGGATGTGTGGCGGGGAGTCTGGGAGTGGGTGGTGCGCGATTGGGACCGCCTCTACCTCCTCCTGGAGATGAGCGGTCTGTTGGGGACGCCCCAGCCGGCGCCGGCGCCGCTCGAGGGCGCCGTGGGGCAGGCTCTGCAGCCGGTGACCCCCTCGGAGGGCTTTCGGGAGCGGTTAGCCCAGAACCTTTCCCTCGCGGCTGGCCAGCGCGGTGAGGTGATCGTCGAGGAACACCGCCCCTATCGCCAGGCGATGGTGCTCAGCATGTCCGCCGCCGTGCTGGCGGCCGGCATCGCCACGGCCGTCGCCGTGACCCGCTCGCGCTCCGTCGCCGAGGAACACTGAGGGGCCGTTTCGGAAACGCCCTTCATCCGCTCTAGAATCCCAGGACCTCCGACTCGGGTCTGCCCTGCGGCAAGCCCCGGGTCGGAGGTCCTCGTTGTGCCCGCTGTGCCCGGCAGGGCGCTAACTGCGCACTTGGGCGTCCAGTTCGTCGGCCAGCCGCCGGATGATGCGCTCGCGAATCTTGGCCGTCTCCTCGCTGGTCAGCGTCTTGGTCATCGACTGGAACGCCATGCTGTAGGCCAGGCTCTTGCGACCCTCGCCCACCTGGGCGCCGCGGTAGACGTCAAAGAGCACCAGGTCGGTGAGCAGTTCGCCCGCCGCCTCGCGGATCACCGCGGCCACCCGGTCCGACGGCACCCCCTCGGACACCAGCACGGCCAGATCCTCCTTGACCGCCGGCATCGGTGAGATCGGCTCGTAGCGCTCGGTCGGCGCGGCTCCGGCGAGGAGCGCCTCGAGGTCGATCTCGGCGAGGTAGACCCCCCGCCCAGAGATGTCGAACGCGTCGGCCACCAGCGGGTGGACCTCGCCGAGGACGCCGATCCCCTCGCCACCCAGGCACACCAGCGCCACCCGCCCGGGGCGGAAGGTTGGGTGCTCGGTCGGCTCAAACGAGAGCGCCGCGATGCCCAGGTGCGCGGCCAGGGTCTCGACGACCCCCTTCAGGTCGTAGAAATCGAACGCTGTGCTCTCGTTGGCCAGCCAGGAGCGGGGCTCCCGGGGGCCGGTGAGGGCGACCGCGACGCGGGTGGGCTCCTCGGGGAGCGGTTCGCCGGGGACGGGCAGGTACACCCGGGCGATCTCAAAGATTGCCACCCGGTCGGTGAAGCGCAGGTTGCGGGCCACCGTCTCCAGGGTAGTGTTCATCAGCGTCTGGCGGAGCACCTCCTGCTCGCGGGTCAGGGGGTTCGCCACCCGGACGTAATCCTCTTTGGGCGGCGTGGGGCCGCCGGGCGTCAGGCGGGCGATGCTCTCGACGTTGGTCAGCGAGTAGGAGATGATCTCCGTCAGCCCGGTGCTCACCAGGATGTCGCGGGCGCGCTCCTCGAGCTCCAGCGGCCGGTTGCGCTCCTGGGGCGGCAGTTCCGCCTCCATGAGGGTGGTCGGCAGCCGGTCGTAGCCGTACATGCGGGCCACCTCCTCGACGAGGTCGGCCACCAGCCGCACATCGAGCCGGAAGGAGGGCACCGTCACCCGGACGGTATCCGCAGGCTCGGCCAGCACCTCGCAGGAGAACCCCAGGGCCTCCAGCATCCCGGCGATCTCGTCCGCCCCGAGGCGCACGCCCAGGAGGCGATCCACCTCGGAGGCCGCCAGGTCCAGCACGGGCGTCTCCAGGGGCCGGGGATAGAGGTCGGCGAACCCCTCCGCCACGGTGCCTCCGGCCAGGGTGCGCATGAGTTCGGCGGCGCGGCGCAGGGCCACGAGGGTCAACTCGGGGTCCACACCCCGGCCGAAGCGCTGGGCGGCCTCGCTGGGCACCTTGAGGGCCCCGCTGGTGCGGCGCACGCTGATGAACTGAAAGTTGGCCGACTCGAGCAGGACGTCGACCGTCTCCTCGGTGACCTCGCTCTCCTCGCCGCCCATCACCCCGGCGATGGCCACGGGCCCGCCTCCGTCGGTGATCAGGAGCATCTCGCCGTCGAACGTGCGCTCGATGCCGTCGAGGGTGGTCATCTGCTCGCCGTCGCGGGCCCGCCGGACGATGATCGCCGGCGTCTCCTCGCCCGGGCGGGGGCGCAGGCGCCGATAGTCAAAGGCGTGCAGGGGCTGCCCCCACTCCAGCATGACATAATTCGTGATGTCCACGATGTTGTTGATCGGTCGCATCCCGGCCAGGCGCAGGCGCTGCTGCATCCAGGTGGGCGAGGGGCCGATCCGAACGCCGCGGATGAGCGCCGCCGAGTAGCGGGGGCACAGGTCCGGGTCGAGGATCTCCAGCGCGATCTGGTCCGTGATGGCCGGTCCCTCGGCGCGCACCTGGGGATCCGCGATGGTCAGCCGGCTGCCGGTGAGGGCCGCGGCCTCTCGCGCGGTGCCCACCATGCAAAAGGCCCGGGCGAGATTTGGGGTGAGGTCCATGTCCACCACCACGTCGCCCCAATAGTCGGCCAGGGGCGTGCCCACGGGGGCATCGTCGGGGAGGATGATGATCCCCTCGTGCTCGTCCGAGATGCCCAGCTCCTTCTCCGAGCAGACCATCCCCTGGGAGGCCACGCCGCGGATCTTGCTGCGCTTCAGCTTTTTGTATTGGAGCGTGTCGGCGTAGGGGTCGACGAGGGTGGCGCCGGCCACGGCGAGCACCACCTTTTGGCCCGACATCCCGACCTGTAGGTTCGGGGCCCCGGTGACCACCTCCAGGGGCTCCTCCTGGCCATACGCGACGGTGACCAGCACCAGCCGATCGGC
>JAAZBQ010000325.1 GCA_012513725.1 Chloroflexota bacterium | reverse complement strand
GGCGTCCTGGTGGTCTCCATGCGCGCGCGCCCCTACGCGAAATACGTCGACGTCTATGGCACCGAGGGGACCGTGCACGCCGACCTCGTGCGCGAGATCGCCACCGTCCACCGCGCTCGGGCGCTGCCGCGGATGGTGGACAAGGTGACCTACAGCATCGAGGACGGCGCCCAGACTCTGGCCGGCACCGTGGGGAACGTGGCCGGCGTGGCGCTGGGCAGGGCCCACGGTTACCAGGATCTGCACGGCCTCGTCGCCGCGTTCTATGGGGCCCTCCAGGCGGGCACCGCTCCGCCGGTCAGCGCCGAGGAGGGGCGCCGGATGGTGGGCGTGCTCGAGGCGATCCGGGCCCACTCGCCAGAGCCCTTGCAGCGGGCGCCCGCCGCGAGGCCGCAAGTCGTCCATGCCCAGGTGGCCGAGCCCCAGCCCCGCACGGCGGCGGAGCGCACTCTGGCGGAGGAGGGGCTGCCGGGCAAGGCGCTGGTGACCGGGGCCACGGGGTTCTTGGGCTTTCGACTGGTGGAGGCGCTTTGGCGTAGCGGGGTGGATGTGGTGGCTCTGGTGCGCGATCCGAGCCGCATGGCGCCCTCCCTCGGTGAGTGGGCCACGATCGCTCGTGGCGACCTCCGCGATCCGGCTGCCATCGCCGCCGCCATGGACGGCGTGGGGACCGTGTTTCACACCGCCGCGATCACGACAAATCGCGCCCGCTGGCAGGCACACCACGAGACGAACGTCCTCGGAACTCGGGCAGTGCTGGACGCCGCCGCAGAGGCCGGCGCGCAGCACGTGATCCACGTGAGTTCGGTGATCGTCTATGGCCTGCACCCGGACGCGAACGGCAGCGCCGTCGACGAGTCTGCGCAGTACGCCGAGCCAGACCAATGGGCGCACTATATGCGCTCCAAGCGGGATGCCGACGTTCTGGCCATGGACTATGTCCGCGAGCAGGGGCTGCCGGTCACGGTGGCCCGGCTGGGGATCCTGTATGGCCCGGGCGGCGGCTTTGGGGGCACGGGCGGGCTCACCCAGTTGGGCAGCGCCCGCTTGGTGATGGGCAGCGGCGGCAACCTGTTGCCCTTTACCTTTGTGGATAACGCCATCGACGCGCTGCTCCTCCTGGCCCTGCACCCCGAGTGCGCGGGCGAGGCGTACAACGTCGTCGACGAACCCCAGGTGAGCGTGCGCGAGGCGCTACGGATCCTGCGGGCCGTGCGGGGGGAGCGGGGCATCGTGGTTCCACTGCCGGCCACCGTGTTCCGCCTGGGTGCCCGCTTCCTGGAGGGACGCCAGGGTCGCGACGGCGCCGATCTGCCGCCACCGCTTACCCGCTACGTCGTCGACAGCGCCCGCCGCAATGTGCGCTATGCCACGGACAAGATTCGGCGGGACGTCGGCTGGCAGCCAGAGGTGTCTCTGGAGGAAGGGCTGCGGCGCACGGTGGCTGCCGGAGTGTGAGGACGTGGCTCTGCAGCGCGCCGCAAGACCGCGCTGTATGGATAAACGGTTAGTAATGCATGCGCGATCCCGCGTTGCTTCTAGGCCGGATTAACGTGGCTGTAACCTATGCAGGGTACACTGGAGGTAGTCCGGTGGACGATGCCACTCCAGCCGGGCGGCGGGAGAGCGCCTCGGGCGAAGAGGACGCCCCGAT
>JAAZBQ010000324.1 GCA_012513725.1 Chloroflexota bacterium | reverse complement strand
GCGCAGCGAGACAGCCATCGTTGGCCATGGCGCGGTCCTTTCGTCGGTATGGCGTGGTGTGTGGGCGGGGACGATCCCTGGCCCCTGGGACAGCCGGCGCCGGCTACGGGCTGTTACTATTGCACGGCGCGCGGCCCGCGTCAACCGGAAGGCACAGCCGGGTATTGCACGAGAACCTGGGCGGGTGGGGTTCGGTTGCGCGGGGGAAAAGCGGTGGCCAAAGGCGCCACCGCAGCCCATAGAAGAGGCCGATCGGTCTGGGTGGGAGCGGGGGTCATAGAACGAGTGTTCCGGTGGGATGTCGAAAACGTTTGCTGTTCTGGAAATGCATTACCAGATACTTTACCCGTGCCCTTGGCGCCGGGGTTGCCTTCCGAGCCGCCCTGCCAGCCCCATGCCCCCCGCCCCGTCATCCTGAGCGAAGCGAAGGATCTCTACCGCACTGCACCCCGCGTCTCCCATCCCACCGCGAGCCCTCCGTCGGACCACGCGCCCGCGTTGCCTGAAGTGGAACTCGGGCGATGGGGCGTCCATCGGCCTCGTTCGTGCCAGGCCGCGCCCGCAGGCACACGCGACCACCCCCCTCCCAGAGGACGGAGCCAGGCGCTGGACGATCCGAAGCCCCCTTCAGGGGGCGTACCCCTTCCCAGGGGCGTGATGGGTAGCCAGGGGCCTTTAGCCCCTGGCGGGCGGGCGGGCGGGCGCGTACGCCCCCGTCTTGCGCCATGCGTGGCGCCGCGGCGACATGGGATGCTGAGGATGACGGGTCATTGGGGGGCTTGGGGTGGGGCGGGAGACGCGGGAGGCAGCGCGGTAGAGGTCCTTCGGGGGACCTCAGGATGACGGGGTATTGGGCGGCTTGGGGTACAGAGGGGGGTTCGGAAGGTAGAATGGTAGATATCCTTCGACGGACCTCAGGGCAGGCCTCAGGGCTAGCCTCAGGATGACGGGTGGGGGATGGGCGATTGCGCTGATCGCCGACTTGGGCCACTCGCCGACTTGTGCCACGCGACGCCCGACTCTGCGCTTCCCCGCGTGCTGGCCACTTTGAGGAGCAGGGAGGGCCCCAGGCCCCCCTACCCATCGGGAACACTGCATGCATCCTGTGAATCCTCCTAATCCCCAACATCCTGTGAATCCTGTCCCTCTTCCCTCCCAACCAGCCGCGTACCGGGTAACGAAACCCTTACACTGTTGACAACCCCGCGAACCGACGCTATAATGGCTTCTTGAGGACATGGGATGCTTTGCCCTTCCCTCGACGTTGCAGATATCCTTTGAAACCTACAACACTTGGAACCATCTATACCGTATTCGACCTAATCCCCCCGCCTCTTCTCCTCCCTATTCAGGTATATTACCGGCCTCTGGCGCGCACGCCGCGCCGAGGCGGTGCTTGGCGTCTGCCAGCCCGAGCGCCCGGCGGCCCTGTGGCCGGGGGCGACTCATGGCGCCGCGATCGCCGGGTGTTGGATGATAGCCCCCGATAGATGATGGAAAGCGCGTCACGCTGCGCGTAGGCCAGGGCGACTCGCCGCAGCAGGCCGCGCGCCGACGCACGATACGAAAGGAGGATGGCCGGACGGAGGACGGGCAGCGCCTGGCTGGCGGCGTCGCCCACGGCGGATCCCGGAACGAGCGGGTTCGGTCGCCCCCGGCCGGTAGCACGCCTTGAGTCTGGCTTGGCACATCTCACGCGTATTCGCCATCCATTGCCCCACTCATCTGTGGTCAGTCCATACCCACCAGTACTCGTGCAGTGCCCGAGGAGGACGGTAGTACCACGATGAAGTCGCGAGCAACGTACCTGATGTTGGCAGTCGCCACCATGGCATGGACCCTGGGCGGCTGCGAGGGACAGACCTCGGCGCGAGAGGCACGCGCGGAACTCGAGCGATGGGCCGCCGGCAGGCTGGGCGCCAGCGCCGTGGCGGCGGGTGCCGTGGCGGCGCCTGCGGCATATGCCCTGTCGGTCCCCGATCTGCGCGCCTCCGCCCCAGAGGGCCTGTCGGCGACGGAGAACGGGACGGCAAGTACGGCGTACCGGGCGCAAGGTGGCCTAGGGGATGCACCCCTCGACGCTCCCCTGGGCGGTGACGGCACAGCGGCCTCCTTGCCCCTGGCGGTTCCCCAGCCCATACCCACCCCCAGTCGCACGTCCGCGAGCCCCCCATTTCTCACCGAGTCCGAGCTCCCACGCCCAAGTGCACGGCAACGTGCCCTGGATCCCCTTGCCCGCGTCGTGCCCCTGCGCGCCCTCGGCGGCGCGTCGTACGAGGCCACCCTCGTGCTGACGCCCGACTCGGGCCAGCCCCTTCACCGGACCCTGCTCGTCGAATATGGCGGCCAGGAGAGCAACAGCACACCCTCACAACGAGTGCGCCTGATGTCCATCGATGCGGACGGCGGGGAGACCGTGCGCCTCGAGGAAGTGCAGGTCGGGCGCTACTGGTACTCGTATTCCAGCAGCACCGGGACCTGGGATCGCCAGGAGGTCACCGATCCCCCCGATATCTCGGAGCGCCTGGGCAGCCTGGCCTGGCTCCTCCACCCCGCCGGGCTGTTGGAGGATGTGGGCCGGCAGGATATGGGGCTGGACCCCGCCCGGGGCGAGCACGCCCGCCACTATCGCTACGGCCGCGCGGCCATCCGCGACGAGTGGCTCCAGAGCATGGACCTGCCCGACCTGGAGAGCGCCACGATCGACGTGTGGATCGACGAGGAGACGAACGCGCTCCTGGGCCTGGAGATGGAGGGGCGCTGCCTCACCTACTCGGGCAAGATCACCGCCCGGGCGTGGACGAGGCTCCTGGCGGTGGGGCCGGAGGTGGCCATTCAGCGGCCCGACGTGTGCATCGAGACGGCCCTTCCCCCCGACGTGGTGATCATCCCCGGCGTCGAGGCGGCCTCGCACGAGTGCAACGCCTGGGTTTACCCCATGGAGGGCTCTATGCGGGAGGTGGCCATCGCCCATCAGGAGGTCCTGGCCGCCGAGGGCTGGCGTTATGTCGAGGCAGAGTCGTACTATCCGGACTACCTCATGTTCCGCAAGGGCCTGCGCCAGGTGGTGGTGCGCATCGACGCCCAGTCGGATCCGGCGTACGCGATCCTGACGGTGGCGGCGCCGGGGCCTTGAGGAGAGGGACAGGATTGACAGGATTCACAGGATTGGTGTTGTGGTCAGGTTGAGATTGCGGCCAGAGAGGCCGCGGGGCTAAAGACCCCGCGCTACGAGCCACGCCTGCTAAAGCAGGCTAGCCTACACATAGCAAACGTTGTTTACAGGTGCCCACGCCTATATTTCAGATACTGCGCGGAACGGCGAGGTGTGCCAGATGGCCTTCTAGCCGGCGTGGAGTCGCCAGTCCGCCGGCGCCGCCAGTCTGCTGGCGCTAGCGCCGCGCTATGCATGCTTGCCTCCCCGGCGAGCGCCCATACCGTCGCCCTCGGCGCAGCCAAGGCCTGCCGCCGCATTCCCTCCCTCCCAAGCCTCCCATTCTGCGAAGAACCCCCAATACCCGTCATCCTGAGGTCCGCCGACCGCAGGCCTCCGCCGTTCGCACTCCCAAGCCTCCCATCCCACCCCATACCCCCTGTCAACCCGTCATCCTGAGGTCCGCCGACCGCAGGCCTCCGCCGTGCTCCCTCCCAAGCCTCCCTCCTCTTCCCGTACCCCCAGCCCGTCATCCTGAGCCCGTCATCCTGAGGCCTCCCCGGAGGTCCGCCACAGGGTCCGCATCATGAAGATCGTGAACGCGGGCGGAGGCCGGCGCGTTGTTGAGGTTGATGACAGTGTTGACACTGGGGGCGTGGTCGAGTTCGTGACGTGGCATCGTGGTCGGGCGGAGGCGGGGCGCCGGGCGGCGCGTCGTAGGGCGGCAAGCTAGGGGCAAAGAGCGTGGGAGGTCCTTCGGCGGACCCTTCGGCAGACCTCAGGGCAGGCCTCAGGATGACGGGTATTGGGGGGTTCGTCGCAGGAAGGGAGGCCGCTCAGTAACTCGACCCGGGCTGAAGGCCGGCCGCTGGGCCGCTGCCGTGCGCTGGACGGTCCGGAGCCCCCTTCTAGGGGGCGTGGCGGGTAGCCAGGGGCCTTTAGCCCCTGGCGGGCGGGCTGGGGGGCGCTGGAGGCGGGCCGAGCGAACGCACCCGTCTCTTGCGCCATGAGTGACGCGCCCCGGCGCCATGTGATGCTCAGGATGATGGGTTGTGTTGGGCGGCGCGTCGTAGGGCGGCAGGCTAGGGGCAAAGAGCGTGGGAGGTCCTTCGGCGGACCTCAGGATGACGGGTTGACAGGGGGTATGGGGTGGGATGGGAGGCCTGGGAGGGAGCACGGCGGAGGTCCTTCGGCGGACCTGCTCAGAAACTTGACTCGGGGACCCTCGAAGGACGCCCGCGAGTGTCAATCCTGTGAATCTTATGAATCCTGTCCTCTTCTCGGTTTCCTGCGCCATGAGTGGCGCCGCTGCGACATGGGCTACTCAGGATGACGGGGGTTGGGGGGTTCGTGGTGGGCAGGGCCGCTCGGGGTGGAGGGGGCGCGGGCGAGCCGGTCGGGGGGCAGGGCGTGACGAGAGTCTCAGCCCCTGGCATGGGCGTGGACCGTACGCTTGGCGGCTGGCCCCGCAGGGTCGTGAGGCGCATGCCGGCCCCCGGAGGCCGTACACAACAACGCGCCGCCCCCGGCCGGGGGCGGCGCGCATGCGCGGTGTGCGGCCCTACTCACCGTCCTCCGGCAGCCAGAGGTCAAAGCGGGTGCCGTGGGGAGGCTCGGTGTACACTTCGAG
>JAAZBQ010000323.1 GCA_012513725.1 Chloroflexota bacterium | reverse complement strand
GTGCAGGAGGGCGGCCTGGTGGCGCTCCTGGCGGTGCTCGAGCCGGCGCCGCAGGTCGTCTTTGCCCGCTCGGCCGACGTGGCCCTGCAGATGGGCACGCTCCTGCGGGAGGTGCTCGGGGCGCACGGCGGGCGTGGCGGCGGCGCGCCGCACATGGCCCAGGGAGGCGGCGTCGCGGCCGCCGACGTGCCGGCCATTCTCGCCGAGGCGCGGGCACGGCTCGTCGCCGGGTAAGGAACGTAACGCGCCGTCGCCCGGCGCCAGGGGAGGAAGCGCATCGTGCTGAACGAGATCGCCAGTGGAGTCTATGTCGAAAACGGCTATGAGGGGGGCAACGTCGGACTGATCATCGCCGGCGGCCAGGGGCTGCTGATCGACACGCCCATGTTGCCCGCCGACGCGCGGGCCTGGCGCGAGACCGTCGAGTCCCTCGGCATCACGTCCATCTATGGCATCGTGAACACCGACTATCACCCGGAGAACATGCTGGGCAACGTGGCCTTTGGGCCGGTGCGGACGTGGGGGCACGGGTCCGCCGCGCGGCCGATCGCCAAGTACAACACCAGCGGCGCCGAGCAGCTGGCCTCTTCCTACCGGTCGCGGAACCCTGCGCTCGCCGACGAGATCCAGGAGATCGAGCTGCAACTGCCCGAGATCGAGGTGGACGATCGCCTGACGCTGCATCTTGGCGGGCGGCGGGTGGTGGTCTACTTTTTGGAGGGCCACACACCGGCCTCCCTCGGCGTGTATCTTCCCGATGAGCGGGTGCTCTTTGCCGGCGAGAACGTCACCAACCGGGCCGAACCCGTCATGTACCACGCCGAATCGCTGGCGTGGATCGAGACGCTGAAGCGCATCAAGGGGATGGAGGTCGAGCAGATCGTGCCCGGCGAGGGCGCGGTGAGTGGCAAGGACGTGCTGGATCCCCTCATCGACCACATCACCGAGATGCGCGAGCAGACCCTGATACTCTTCCGCAAGGGGGCCAGCCGCCGGGAGACGGTGGAAAAGGCCGAGATCCAGGACCGCTTCCCGGCGCCCGACGACCAGGCCGCGCGCATTCGCCGCCGCCGCCGCGAGAACCTCGAGCGCGTCTACACCGAGACCCGTATTGCCGAACGTAAAAAGTAGATGGCGGTCAGCGTACGGGGCCTCTGCCACGCAGCATGCGTAGGCCGAAGAGGAAGAGCACCACGGATTCGGACGGATGGAGCGGATGACACGGATTCGGACCGGATACGCCCCTGAGGGACTCGGCACATCGGGACACGGCCCCCTCCGATGCGGGCAGTAGATGCGACAGGGTCTTGCCCCCCCCTCTTCATCCGTGTCATCCGCTCCATCCGTCCGAATCCGTGGTAGATCCCCGCTCACTCGCCCGTCGTTCGTGCGGTGTGTGAGGGTGCTGGTTCGCTGGTGCCGAGGAGGAGTCGGAGCGATGGACGGCGCGACGATGCGGGCCGGCATCTATGTCCACATCCCGTTCTGTGTGCGCAAATGCGCGTACTGTGACTTTAGCTCCTACCCCGGCCTGCAATCCCTCTTTGCGCCCTACGTCGACGCCGTGCGGGCCGAGGCGGAGGCGGCGCAGGAGCATTGGGCTGCGGTCGGGTTCGACACCGCCTACCTCGGCGGCGGCACCCCCACGGCGCTCCCCGCTGCGCTCCTGGCCGAGGTCCTTGATGCCTGCTACGGGCGCCTCGCCCTGCAGCCGGGGAGCGAGGTCACCGTGGAGGCCAACCCCGGCACCGTCGACGCCGACGGCCTGCGGGCGCTCCGGACGGCGGGGGCCAGTAGGCTGAGCCTGGGCTTCCAGAGCCTCGACGACGACGAACTGGCCGTCCTGGGGCGCATGCATTCGGCAGCCGGGGCGGTGGAAGCGCTGGCGCTGGCCCGCGAGGCGGGGTTCGACAATGTCAGCGTGGACCTCATGTTCGGCCTGCCCGGCCAGCGCCTGGCCGACTGGCGCACGACTCTCGCGCGAACCCTCGATCTGCGGCCGGAGCACCTCTCCCTCTACGCCCTAACGGTGGAAGAGGAGACGCCGCTGGCCAGCGGCATCGCCTGCGGTGCGCTCCCCGCGCCCGACGAGGACCTCGCCGCCGACATGTACGAAGCCGCCATGGAGATGCTGGCCGAGGCCGGCTATGCCCACTACGAGATCTCCAACTGGGCGCGGCGCGTCCCCGACGAGGATGCCTCGCCCCTGGCCCTGCCCCGGCTGGCGTCTCGGCACAACGTCAAGTACTGGCGCAACGGCCCCTACCTCGGCCTCGGCGCCGCCGCCTACTCGTATGACGGCGAGGCGCGCTATGGCAACGTGCGCCATCCCCGGGAGTACATCCGGCGCATCGCGGCGGGGGAGAGTCCGATCGCCGAACGGGAGACGCCCGACGAGGCGCTGCGGATGGGGGAGACGATGATGCTCGGGCTGCGGCTCACCGCCGGGGTGAGCCACGCGGATTTCGAGGCCCGCTTTGGCCGCAGCCTGGAGGAGGCCTATGGCCCGGTGATCGAGGAGTTTCGGGAGGCGGGCCTGTTGGAGCGGGACGCCGCCGGCATCCGCCTCACGGTGCGCGGCCGCCTCCTCGGCAACCGCGTCTTTGGCGCCTTTTTGCCCTAGGGGGATCTACCACGGATTCCGACGGATGGGACGGATGGCACGGATGAAGAGAAGATGGGGCGCTTCCCACGTGGGGAGGCGCCCCTTTCCGAGCCGATCAGGTGAGCGGGTGGCGCCTTGTGGCCGCACCCCTCTTCTTCCGTGGAGTCCGTCCCATCGGTCTTGATCCGTGGTAGATTCTCTCCTCCAGGCTACCGCTGGAGGGTCATCTTGGCCACGATCTGCTCGCGGACGGCCTTGAGGTGTTCGGCGAGCTCCTCGTTGCGCCGGGCCACCGACTCGACCATCTCGTCATAGCGCTCCAAAAAGCGCTCGGTCAGGAGGTCGCGGTCCCGTTCCAGGACGGTGGCGGTCTCCTCGGGGTGCTCGGCGCGGGCCAGACGGTTGATCAGCCGCACGTCCGGGGGCATGTCCTCCTCGAGGACGTCCAGCGAGGCGTCCAGGATGCGCCGTAGCTTTTGCCCGCGCTTGCTCTCCTTGTCGCCCGCCGCGGCGATGAGGCGCGTGAGAACGGCGACAAAGAGCTCGTTGATCTGCTCCTTGTTCTCGCGGACCGCGGCCTCCAGGTCGTCGGCCTCCGATATCTCCATGATCAGGAGGCTGGCGTGGTCCTCGGCGGCGCGGATGAGGTCCTCCTGGCGATCTAGCTCGGCGTTGATCTGCTGGCGGAGCGCGGTGAGGGCCTCGGCCTCTTGCGTGTCTCCGGCGGCGGTGGCCGCATCGATCTTGGCGGTGAGGGCCTGGAAAAAGCCGTAATCCAGCCGCGCGCGGTTCACGGCCACGGCGGAGGTCAGCGCGTCGCCCGGCTCGGTGTTGCGGAGGAGGTCGATGATCTCATCGTATCCGGCCTCGGCGGGCGCGGCCCCCGGCATCCGCGGGGTAACCCGCTCGAGGAGCTTGTCACGCAGGGTGCGCAACGCCTGGCGCTGCTCCTCGTCGCCGGGCTCCTCCTCCTCGACGTCCTCGTCGCTGACGGGGTCCATCATGTGGCTCAGAAGGAGGAAGAACTCGTAATCGAGCTCCGCCTTGTGCTCCTCGACGAGGCGATCGAGGGTCTCGTCGTCCTCGACGGCCGCCATGAGCTCGCCCACCAGCCGGATGGTGGCGCGCTGCCTCTCGAGGGCCTCCTTGCTGACCCCTTCGGCCTCCAGCACCATCTCGAGCAGGCTCTCCATCGTCAGCGCGGTTTGGGGCCGAAAGAAGTAGCCCTTGCGCTGCTCCTGGGGCGTGCTGTTCATTACCGCGTTGACCAGGCTGCCCACCAGTTGCTCCCGCTGATCGGCGTCCATGTCCAGTTCGCTGGGCACGTAGGTGACCAGCAGCTCCTTGGAAGGATCGTGGTAGACGAGGGGCGTGGTGAGGGTGCCGCCGGCGCCGCATTTGGGGCAGCGGGCGTAGTTCAGGCGGCCCCGCAGGAGGTCGTCGCGCAGGCTCGGCTCTTCGCCCACATCGATGACGGTGCGCACCTGGGCGGTGAAACGGTTCTGGCACTGGGGACAGGTGATGGGCGTGGGCATGGCGGGAATCGGCATCTCTTGTACTCCTTCTAGGCGTGTGCTGGCGGCGCAGTCGGCCGCTGCCCTCAGGCCCGGCGCGTCAGCAGCCGGCGCACGAGGGCCTGCGGGGTCTCGACCGTGGCCGCGCGGGCGGCCTCGGGCGGAAGGCCGGCGCCGAGGGCCACGCGCTCGGCCGTGGCGAGATCGATCAGGTCGCCCGGCGCGTGGGTGTCGGTGTTCACGACCATGCTGGCGCCGGCCTCCAGCGCGACGCGGGCCACGTGGCCGTTGGTCAACGAGTGCCCCTTGCGGGCGGTGATCTCGATGAGGCAGCCCCGCTCGGCGGCGCGGCGCGCTTCTGCCGCGGTCAAGAAGCCAGGGTGGGCCAGGATGTCGACCTCGGGGCAATCGATGGCGGCCCCGTTGGTGCCCTCGGCCACCGGCTCTACCGGCGTTTCGCCGTGGACCACGACCAGGTCGGCGCCCAACATCCGGGCGCGGCGGGCGAGGGGCGCGATGCTCCCGGGGGCCACGTGGGTGATCTCCACCCCGACGAGCCAGGTGACCGGGAAGTCGGCGGGCTGCTCGGCCCGGAGGCGCAGGAGCGCCTCGACGACCTGGGCGACGTTCGTCCAGTCGACGTGGTCGGTGATGGCGAACGCGCCGTAATCCAGCGCCGACACCCGGCGGAGGAGCTCCGAGGGCAGCAGCACGCCGTCGCTGAGGAGCGTGTGGCTGTGCAGATCGATGCGTTTGGCCGAGTCGGTCACCGTCCTTCCTCCTGGTAGGCGGCGAACAGGCGACCCCAGGGGTTATTCTGGCGCCAGCGGTTGAAAAAGTGGCGCTCCTGGGTCGGCCAGCGGTAATAGTCGTGATAGGCCTCGGAGACGAACGACATGGCGTGCACCAGCGGCGTGTGGAACAGGAGCCGCTGCAGTACCTTGGTGGGCCCGTACCAGGAGAGCCAACCCAGCGTGCGGTGCAGGTTGACGCCCACCTTGAAGTGCCAGTTCTCCGCCGCGGCCTCCTCGTCACCCAGGATCTCGATGTCGCGGGGGTCGCCGCACCCCAGCCCCTGCTCGTGGGCCATGCGGATGTAGCCGATCTTCATGGGGTCGAACCCCATCATCTTGGCCGCTACCGCGTCGATGGCCACCTGATCGCCGCTGGCCAGGATGACGTTTTTGGTCTCCGGCTTCATCACCCGGGGGCCGGTGCCGTTGCCGGCCATGGTGCCATCCATCACCGCAAATACTCCGGCGTGGATCTCCT
>JAAZBQ010000032.1 GCA_012513725.1 Chloroflexota bacterium | reverse complement strand
CGGCCGCACCTGAACTGAGGAGTGAGGATGTACTCGGATATCGTACTGGAGCATTTCACCAACCCCCGCAATGTGGGGACCATGGAGGATCCCGACGGCTATGGCAAGGTCGGCAGCCCCGTCTGCGGCGACCTGATGGAGGTCTACCTCCGCATCGCCGAGGGGAGGATTACCGACATCAAGTTCCGCACCTTTGGCTGCGGGGCCGCCATCGCCTCGAGCAGCATGGCCTCGGAGATGATCAAGGGGCGCACCCTGGACGAGGCCAACGCTCTGACCGACGACAAGGTGGCCGAGGAACTGGGCGGGCTGCCGGAGGCCAAGATGCACTGCTCGAACCTGGCGGCGAGCGCCATCCAGGCCGCCATTGCCGACTATTACGAGCGGCATCCGGACGCGCAGGGCGCGCCCCGGGCCGAGCAGGCACCGTCGGGCTGAGGAGTATGGGGCATCAGGCCGGGCACGCGGAGCACCGCCCCCGCGTCGCAGTGGCCATGAGCGGCGGTCTGGATAGCACGATGGCGGCGGCCCTCCTCCTGGAGCGCGGGTTCCGGGTCGAGGGCCTCACCATGCGCCTGTGGCAGGAGGATGCAGCGGCTGGCGAGGCGCTGGTGGCGGCGGCGCGGGCCGCCTGCGCCGCCCTGGGGATCCGCCACCACACGGTGGATATGACCCAGCGCTTCCTGCAGGACGTGGTCTCCTGCTTCTTGAGCGAGTACGCCCGGGGCCGCACCCCCAACCCCTGCCTGCAGTGCAACCGCCTGCTCAAGTTCGGCGGGCTGCTCGAGTGGGCGCAGCGGGAGGGGTTTGACATCCTGGCCACCGGCCATTATGCTCGTATCGATCGGCAGGACGGGCGCTACCGCCTCCTCGCGGGCGTCGATCGGCGCAAGGACCAATCCTACTTTCTCTACGCCCTGGGCCAGGCGCAACTGGCCCAGTTGTCGTTCCCCCTGGGCGAACTGACCAAGGAGCGGGTGCGGGCGATGGCCCGCGAACGGGGCCTGCGGGCCGCCGAGCGCCCCGAGAGCCAGGACGTGTGCTTTATCCTGGAGAGCGACTATCGCCGGTTCGTCGCCCGGCGGCGGCCGGAGGCCGTGGTCCCAGGGCCGATCTATAGTCGGGCGGGGCGGGTGCTCGGCGAGCACCGGGGGTTGGCCTCCTACACCATCGGCCAGCGGGAGGGGCTGGGCATCTCGGCGCCCCGGCCGCTGTACGTCCTGGAGATCGACCCGCCGCGCAACGCGCTGGTGGTGGGCCACGCGGAGGAACTGGGCCACCGAGGGCTGGAGGCCGAGGGGGCGTCGTACGTCTCCGGCCAGGCGCCGCCGCCGGGGCTGGAAGTGGAGGCCCGCATCCGCTACCGCGCCCGGGGACATCGGGCGCAGGCCTGGCCGCTAGAGGGCGGGCGCCTGCGGGTGACCTTTGACGAGGCCCTGCGCGACATCACCCCTGGGCAGGCCGTGGTGCTGTATCGGGGCGACGAGGTGCTGGGGGGCGGGATCATCGACGGCGCCGTGGACTAGGGTCGGCCATCGCAGCAGCGACAGGGCAGGGACGCGGATGTTCGCATCACCGATGTTCATTCTGGGTTCCACGCTGGCCACCGTCTGGGCGGCGGTGTTCCACCTGATCTATGGGAAGCGGGTCAGCGACCTCGTGCTGTACTGGTTCGTGGCGTTGATCGGGTTCTTTGTCGGGCAGGGGCTGGCGGAGGCCACGGGGATGCGACTGCTCCTCCTGGGGCAGGTGCACGTGCTGGAAAGCACGCTGGCCTGCGGCGCGGCGATGTTCGTGGCCCGCTGGCTAAAGGCATGATATACTGCCCGGGACGAGGCAAGGTGCAAGTTTCGTAGTAGTCAGAGGAGGAGGCGCCATGTGGCTGGCCAGTGTGCGGGATGTGGCGATCGTACTGCTCGCTCTGGAGACGCTCGTCATTGGTGCGCTACTGGCCATTACCCTCCTGCAGATCCGCTCGTTGGTGCGCGTGCTCCGGGATGAGGTGCTGCCGATGCTGCAATCGGCCAACGACACGGTGACGACCGTCAAGGGCACGACGCGCTTTGTGAGCGACACGGTCGTCAGCCCGATCATCAAGGTTACGAGCGTTTCGACCGGCACGCTGCAGGCCTTGCGCAGCCTGGCGCTCATCGTGCGCCGAGTGG
>JAAZBQ010000322.1 GCA_012513725.1 Chloroflexota bacterium | reverse complement strand
GCGGCGCCGCCGGTGGGCACCTGCTCGGGGAGTTCCGCCGCCATTCCCTCCCAGACGGGCGCGGCGTCAAAGGCGTTCAGCGTGCGCTCGCGGTTTTGCAGGTCATAGATGGCGCTGGGACCCGCGAACACGGGGACGTACAGGCCCCGCTGGGTGGTGACGTCCCAGGTGTCGCCGCCATCGGTCGTGCGCCACAGGCTGGCGGCAGGCGGCGGGCAGCACGTATCGACGCGGGCTTTGGCGAGCACGGTGTTCGCGTCGCTGGGATCGATGACCAGCAGGTCCTGGAAGGTCTCGGTCTCCGACGACAGGACGGGCGTCCACCCGGCGCCCCCGTCTATGGAGCGGTAGACCTGGGCCATATGGTCGGCGTCGTTCCCCGCGGCATAGACGATCGCGGCATCCGTCGGGGCGACGGCGACGGCGTCAAAGGACCCCTCGCTGGCCAGCACCTCCGCCCACGCCTCATCTTCGACGCCCCGGAGCACCGCTCCGCCGTCCGAGGTGGCGAGCGCCGCATAGACCTCCTCGGCCGGTCTGGGAGCGAACGCCAGGCCGCGGACGTCGGTGTCGGCCGTGGCGGTGTAGACGGGCAACCAGGAGGCCCCGGCGTCGATGCTCCGCCAGATGGCCGTCTCTCCGGCCCGCACGCCCGTCGCGCCGGCATAGAGCAGGCCGTCGCGGGCCACCAACGAGCCGAGGGTCTGCGGGAAGGCGTAGGCCGACGTCCACTCGGCGCCGGCGTCCTCGGTGCGATACACCTCCGAGAGGCCCGCGGCCGCGATCACGGCGTAGGCGGTGCCGGCGATTTCCTGGTCGACGGCCAGGAGGCGGACGTTGCCCCGCTCCGACGAGGGCCCGCCGGTCTTGGTCCACTCGCCAACGACCGAGGCGCTGGCCCCGGCGCAGAGGGAGAGGAGGAGCGCCGCACTGACGAGGACGCCGACGACGGACGAGATGCCGATCCTGCTCTTGTGAGCCATGCTACCCTCCTGTTGGGTGTGGGATGGAGAACGATGGAGCCGCGACAGTGGTGCATGCAGAGGGTCTCGACAGAGCGGTTCGGCCCCGGACGAAACCTCAGCAACCCAGGGTACGGGTCAGCGGGCGCGTGTGGCGCGGATGGCTGCGGCGCGGCCGGGGCCACCGGACGCCGGACGCAGCGGGCCGCCCACACGGCTATCGGCAGAGGAAGAGGGCGCCGAGCGTCGCCAGCGCCCCAGAGGAAGTCAGATGGACACGATGGGGAGTCTACCGGTGGGGGAGGGGGTGTCAAGGGCGGGAGGCGAAGACCAGAGCGGGCCTGAGGTTGGCGTCGTCGGGCGGCGTCTGCGCCCCGGTGGCACCTCGGCCGGGCGCGGCAGAAGGATCAGGCTTGGGCGACCAGACGAAAGTTGCCGGGGGTTGATTCGGTGCAGAGCGCACGTAGCCGGGCGATGCCCTCCTGGGCCTCAGGGTCGTCGCGCATGGCCTGAATAGCGGCCAGGTCGGGCCAGGCACCAAACGAGTAGAACAGGGTGGGGTCCGAGGTGCTTTGCAGCAGCGTCCCCTTGCCCGGCGGCTGGGGAAGCCGGCCAAAGATGACGCCGAGTTCCTCCCAGGCGGCGACAAAGGCAGCCTCGTTGCCAGGGATCACGCGCCATACGCCCAACGTGTACACAGCGTCGCTCATCGTACCTCCCGCTATGGTATCGACGCGGTCGAGTTGGCCGATCGCATCGCGGCGGAGGAGCGAGGCGAAGACGGTTGGCCGTCTTGGTTCGGCAAGAGTCCGGACGGAGAAACGAAAAAGGCCAGGAGACTGGCTATCTCCTGACCTCATATGGTGCTTGTGGCGGCGACTAGATTTGAACTAGTGACCAAGGGCTTATGAGTCCCCTGCTCTACCACTGAGCTACGCCGCCGCAAGAAAAAGTAGCGGGGCCAGGATTCGAACCTGGGACCTTTGGGTTAT
>JAAZBQ010000321.1 GCA_012513725.1 Chloroflexota bacterium | reverse complement strand
GCCGATCCCTGGCACCTCCTCGAGGCGCTCGCCGCCCCCCTGCAGCACGTGAAAGGTCTCGGCGCCGAAATGCTCCACGAGGGCCTTGGCATAGTGGGGCCCCAGGCCCTTGATCGTGGCACCGGAGAGGTAGCGCTCGATGGCCGTCAGGGAGCGCGGCGTCTCGGGGGTCGCGGATTCCACCTTGACCTGCAGCCCGTGGCGAGGGTCCCGGTGCCAGGCGCCCCGGATGCGAAAGCACTCCCCGGTGCGGGGTTGCCCAAAGGCGCCCACCGCGGTGAACCCCACGGAGGTATCCCGGTCGGCGGGGACGAGGTATACCACGGCATAGCCGGTGTCCTCGTTCGCATAGGTTACCCGCTGGACGGAGTAGAGGCCCTCGATGGGTTGTCGTTCGGTCATGAGCGTGTGGTGTCCTGGTGTTGGGCGGCCCTCACCCCCCAGCCCCCTCTCCCATCGGAATGGGAGAGGGGGAGAAGAAGCACGCCCGGTACGTCCGGCTCCCCCTCTCCCGGCCGCGAGAGAGGGGGTTGGGGGTGAGGGCAGCATAGCCAAACCGCGCGGGCGGGGCAAGCGGTGGGCGCTACACGGTGGCCAGGTACTCGTGGACGTACCGCACCGCTGCCGATCCGTCGCCCACCGCCGAGGCGATCCGCTTGGGAGACGCGTGGTGGGCGTCGCCGGCGACGAACACGCCGGGCAGGCTGGTCTCCAGGGGCAGCGGGGCGCGCTCCAGCGGCCAGTCCTCGGGGCGCCAGCCGTTCTTGGCCAAGGCGTCGCCGCTGAGTACATAGCCCTGGGGGTCGCGCAGGACCTCCGGCGGTAGCCAGTACGTGTAGGGATCGCCGCCGATGAGGATGAACAGCGCCGCGGCGGCCTCCTGACGCGTCTCGCCGGTCAGGCGGTCGCGCAGGACGAGGCCCTCCAAGACGTGGTCGCCGAGGGCGTCGGTCACCTCGGTGTGCAGGTGCACGGTGATGTTCCGGGTGGCCGCGATCTCTTGCACCAAATAGTCCGACATGGAGGCCGCCATCGATCCGCTGCGCGCCACCATGTGTACTCGGTGGGCGAACCTGGCCAGGTGCATGGCGGCCTGCCCGGCCGAGTTCCCCGCCCCCACCACGTACACCTCCTTGCCCACCATGGCCTGCGCCTCGCTCACGGCGGTCGAGTGGTAGACCCCCGCCCCGGCCAGCGCGTCGACCCTGGGGATGCCCAGCTTGCGGTAGGCAACTCCCACCGCCAGGAGCACGGCGCGGCTGCGGATCTCTTCGCCGTTGTTCAGCGTCACCACGCGCAGGGGCCCCTCGGCGCGCAGGCCCGCGGCGTCGCGCCCAAAGACGAACTGCGCCTGGAACAGCCACGCCTGCCGATAGGCCTGGCGCATGAGCTGTCCCCCGCTGATGCCCCGGGGAAAACCGAGGTAGTTGCGCACCAGGGAGGACGTGCCCGCCTGGCCCCCCGGGGTTTCCCGCTCGACGACCACCGTCTGGAGCCCCTCCGAGGCCGCGTACACCGCCGCCGAGAGCCCCGCCGGCCCGGCGCCGACGATGGCCAGGTCGTACAGGCGATCCTCGGGATGGGTGTTCACCCCGATCGCCTCACCCAACTCGATGTCGGTGGGGTTCACGAGGATGGTCGCGTTGTACAGCACGCAGACGGGCAGCGGCCCACCCGTCTGCCCCACCGCCCGAAGGAGGCCCTGTCCCTCCGACGAGCGCACATCGTGGAACACCCCGGGGATGCCGCCGCGGTGCAAAAAGTCCCGTACCTCAAAGGAGCGCGGCGCCGACTGCTCCCCCACCACGCGCACGAACTGGAACTGCTCCCGGTGCGTCTGCGACCATTCCTCCAGGAGGTCCGTCACGGCCCGATAGAACGTCTCGTCGGGCGAAGAGAAGGGCCGCGTGATATAGTCGTCGGCCTGGTGGAAGGTCAAGGCCTCCAGAAGCGTTCCGGCGCAGGAGATGTCGCCGAGGTCTATGAGGAGAGCGCGCTTGGCCTCCGGGAGAACGTCGTGCACGCGGCCGAGAAAATCGGTGCCGGACATGCCGGGCGGGTACTGGGAGCACAGGACGATGGACACCTCTCGGTCCGCGGCGCCCAGGGCGGCCAGGCGCTCGAGGGCGGCAGCGGGCGTGGCCTCGGAGACGATCTCATAGTCGTCGGCGTAGCGCCGGGTCAGTTCCTGCTCCGCCTGCTGCCGCCCCTCCGGCTGGTGATCGCACAAAAAGATGACGGGCTTGTCCATGTTGGCCCCCTCCGCGCCAGGCATCTCCCCTGCTCCGGGGAGATACATACACCACCGAATGGAGACGAGCGCCGAGCGCACGGGGAGGGGGGAGCACGGGACGGTGGGGGCATGACGAGGCGACGGCGGGGAACGGGATACGGCGGTGGCGACGGGCCACTCGTTCGTCCATCCTTATGATAGCGCATTCCGGCGTTCCGAGGGAAATGCGGCGCGGGAACCCCCTCCTCCTCCGGCGCCACTTGGTGGTTCGGTCCCCTCGCTGCTACACTGGGAGGTACCCCCGTCGTGCCCGGCAGAGGAGGGACCGGGGGGTTGGAGAGGAGCGCGCGCCGTGGAGTTCGGGGAGTTTCTCGCCTACCTGCGCGAGCGGCCCGATTACGAGGGGCAGATGGTGCATGTCGAGCGCCTGGCCCCCCGCGAGGCGCGCTACGCGGACCTTGCGGCGCCGCTGCCCCCGGTGTTGGCCGAGGCGCTGCGGGAGTCGGGGATCGAGCGGCTGTACATGCATCAGGCCACGGCGCTGGAGGCCGCCCGGCGTGGCGAGCACGTTCTGGTGGCCACCGGCACCTCCAGCGGCAAGACCCTGTGCTACAACCTGCCGGTGCTGGAATCCGCCATCGAGGAGCCCCTCACCCGGGCGCTGTACCTGTTCCCTACCAAGGTCTTGGCCCAGGACCAGGCGCGGGCCCTCGAGGCGCTGATCGGCGCCGCTCCCACGGCGCGGGCGGCCCTCTACGATGGCGACACGCCCTCCGGCGCCCGGAGCCGCATCCGGCGCACCGCCACCATCGTGCTCTCCAACCCCGACATGTTGCACCGCTCCATCCTGCCGCGGCACGCCGAGTGGGGATCGTTCTTGCGCCACCTGCGCTACGTGGTGCTCGACGAGGCGCACGTCTACCGCGGGGTGTTCGGCTCGCACGTGGGCTGCCTGCTGCGGCGGCTGCGGCGGGCGTGCGCACTGTACGGCGCCGCGCCCCAGTTTCTGCTCTCCTCGGCCACCCTAGCGAACCCGGACGAGCACGCCCTGCGCCTCACCGGGGAAGAGGCCACCGTCATCGCCGCGGACGGCGCGCCTCAGGGCGAGCGCTACCAGGTGCTGTGGAACCCGCCGCTCGAGGATCCCGCCACCGGGCGCCGGGCCAGCCTGATCGGCGAGGCGGCGACACTCCTCGCCGAGTTGGCCCTCGGCGGGTTCCGCTCCATCGCCTTTGGCCGCACGCGCAAGGTGGCGGAGCTCCTGCTCATCTATGCCCAGTCGCGCCTGCGCCGGGAGCACCCCGAACTGGT
>JAAZBQ010000320.1 GCA_012513725.1 Chloroflexota bacterium | reverse complement strand
CGCGCGACGCGCACCCCGGCGTAGCCCAACCGTACGTACTCCATGGGTCCCCCCTTTCAATGGAACGTCGACGTCACCCGCATTTAACCATGAAGGGAGGCCGTGGGCAAGCGCCGCTTGCCGCGAGGCGATGTTTCGCCTACCATACGGCCGCGGTCGAACGGGCGGTTTCCGCCGCGAGGCCTGTCAATGCGTCGTACTGGCAGATGTCGCAACGGGGTCGTCCGTTCAACGCGGGAGTGGCATGTCAGGTGTCGGGTTGGCGTTGTTGTGCGCGCTGTGCTGGGCGGCGGGGTCCGTGTCGATGAAGGACCTCTCCAGGAAGCTGGACCCCTTTACGCTGAATGCCCCCCGGGCACTGATCGCCGGGCTGGCCCTCCTGGCCGTCGCGGTGGCCACCGGCCGGAGCACCGGCTACCGGGACCTCTCCACCGAGGGCGTCCTCCTCATGGTCGGCAGCATGGCGGTGGGCGGCGGCCTCGGCGATAGCCTCTACGTCTTGAGCATGAGCCGGATCGGCCTCTCGCGGGCCTACCCTATCGCCGGCACCTACCCCGCCATCACCCTGTTACTGGCCATTCTCTTTATGCGCGAGGCGGTCACCTGGGACCTGGTGCTGGGCCTCGGCCTGGTGGTGGGCGGCGTCATGCTCATCAGCCGGCCCACGAGCGTCGAGGACCTGACCATCGGGAGCCCCGCCCGCCGGGTGGGGATCGGCCTGGCCATGCTGGCTGCCACCTGCTGGGCCGCGTCGGCCATCATGCTGGGCCCGGGAGCCCAGGGGGTGGACCCCATCGTCGTATCCTCCATCCGCATCCCGGCCCTGGCGCTCATGTTCTGGGGGCTGGTGGCCGTGCGCCGTAGCGGGCGCGCCCTGCTGGCCCTCTCCCGCCGGGAGTGGGTCACCATGATCGTGGGCGGGCTGGTCGGTTGGGGATTGGGCAGCCTGCTCTTCGTCGCCGCCATCGCCTCGCTGGGGCCGACGCGCACGGCGGTGTTGACCTCCACCTCGCCGCTCTTTGCCATCCCGCTGACGGCCATGTTCCTGAAGGAACGGCCCACCCGCGCGGTGATGCTGGGGACGGCCGTGACGGTGGCGGGGGTGGCGCTGGTCTCCTAGCGCCGCGGATCCAGGGCGCGACATTCGCTCCGCCGTGATTGCCTCGTCGGGGGGATCGTCCTATACTGGGTGCGATAAGGTTCTCCCTGGGACGTAGGGATGGATGTCGCCCGGACCCACACGCAACAAGGCTGCCCTCCGAGTGTTCCCCGGAGGTAGGCTGGCACCCTTCCGCTTGACCCCGCTCGTCGTCGAGTACTGCCACGCTGCCCTCCCGTAGGGATCCCGCTCGGACACTGCTCCGGAACCCGTTCGGCCTGTGCCGTTGGGCCGGAGCCTGCCGCCGTGTAGCGGCCTGGAGATGGTGCATGGAAGACACATACCGCGAATCGGACGAGGCTGCGGGGGCCGAGGACGCACTGCAGCAGGTGCTCTCCCTCGAGCGCCGCACCGAGGCCATGCTTCGCGATGCGGAGGCCGAGGCGCAGGAGACGATCGAAGAGGCCCGCGCCCGAGCCCGGGAGATTCGCGCCAGCGCCCTGGAGGCCGCGCGCCGGGAGGCGCAGGCCACCGCCGAGCGCCGTCAGGCCGCGTTGGACGCCCGCACGCAGGCCATCCTGGACGAGGCCGCCCGCGTGGCCGAAGAGTGGGTCCAGCGCGCCGGCCAGCGCCTCGACGAGGCGGTCGAATACGTGGTGGACGTGGTGACCCTGCGAGAGGGGGCCTAGCGTGGCCACCGGCCTGGAAGCCGCCCGCTACGCGGCCTCCTCGGCACGGGTCCGCGGGCTATACTCGCGGCTCCTCGACGAGGACGCCTGGACGGCGCTCCTGGGCAGCGATTCGCTGGCCGCGGCGCTGTCGCTCCTGCGCGGCACCGACTATGGTGACGCGATCGTGGCCGTAGAGCAGACGGGCCGCCTGAGCCTAGAGCGCCTCGAGCGGCGCCTCCTGGCGCGCGCCGCCGAGAACAGCCGCCGCGCGATGCAGCTGACCCGCGGTGGCGTCCGGCAGATTATCTACGTCTGGTGGCAGCATTACGAGCTGGAGAACCTAAAGGCGGTGTTCCGCGGCGTGGACCAGGGGCTGGCGCCGCAAGAGATCGAGCGCTTACTCGTGCCACTGGGCGAGTACGCCAGCCTGCCCTGGGACGCCCTCGTGCACGAGACCAGCGTATCGGGCCTGGTGGATCGGCTCCGCGACACCCACTATATCAACCCGCTACGCAACGCCTTTCCGGCGTACGAGCGGCAGCGGTCGCTGTTCCCGCTGGAGGTCGCGCTGGACATCCGCTACTACCGCGACCTCGCCGCCGCCATCCACGACCTGGGCGGCGCCGACGAGGACGATGCGCGCCGGGTGTTCGGCACCTGGCTGGATATCCTGAACATCCTATGGGCTTATCGGCATCGAGAGTACTATGGCCTCTCGGCCGAGGAGATCGTCAACTATACCCTGTGGCACACCGAGCGCACCGACACGGCGTTGATCCGCCGGATCGCGCTGGGCGCTGCGCCCCAGGATGTCGTGGATCAGGTCTTTGGCGCAGGCCGGGTGGATCTCTCCGGCCTGGACGGGCTGCAGAGCCCCGAGGCACGGGTTCCCGCGCTGGAGATGGCGCTGCAGCGCCACTGGCGCGGACTGGCCCGCCGCGAGATGAGCGGCTACCCGTTCAAGTTGGGGGCCATCATCGGGTACCTGGTCCTGGAGGAACTCGAGGCCAACGATATTGTCACCTTGCTGGAGGCCAAGGCCATGGGCTGGGGCCCGGACCTCATCCAGCAGCACCTTGTCCGGCGCAGGGAGTAAGCCATGTTCGTGCCCGCGGAGATGTCCGAAGTCGATATATTCGTCCTGGAAGGGGACGTGGAACCGGTGGCGCAAACCATCGCCGAGATGGGCATCATGCACCTGCTCGACGTGAACACCCTCGGCGAGTGGGCCGAGGACGTGGGCACCGAGTGGACGGGGCGGATATCGGCGTACGCCACCCAGGCCCGTCGCGTCCGCGACCTGTTGCAGACGCTGGGCATCCCCGAAGACCTGCGGGCCTGCACGGAGCCGCTGGATCCGGTCGGCGACCTGACCCGCGTCGAGGAGCAACTCCAGGCCATCGAGACCCGGGCGCGCGCGCTGCGCAGCGAGGAGACCCGCCTGCGCCGTGAACTGGAGCGCTGGGAGCTGACGGCCAAGTCGATGGAACTCCTGGCTCCCCTCTCCGTGAGCATCAACGACCTGCGCCAGCTGCGCCACCTGCACCTGGTCGCCGGCACGATGCCGATGGAGAACCTGGCCCGGGTGGAGACCAGCCTCTACCGCATCCCCTACACCATCATGCCGGTGCACCGCTACGGCGACCGGGTGCTCATCTTTGCCTTTTGCGCCCAGGATCAGGCCGCGATCCTCGATCGGGCGCTGGAGAGCGCCTTTCTGGACCGGCTGGAGATCCCCGAGGAGTTCAGCGGCACCGCCCAGGAGGTGTTGGACCAGGTCCGACAGCGGATCGACGACTCCCGCGCCTTGCTGCGAGAGATCGTGCAGCAGCGCGAGGCGCTGGTGGCCGAGGCCGCGCCGGAGATCCAGATGCTGCACACCCGGGTGCTGGGCGACCAGGCGGTCGCCGAGGCGCTGTCGCACTTTGGCCACCGGGGACGGGTCTACCTGATCGCCGGCTGGGTTCCCAAGGACCAGGTGCCGAGGCTCCGCGCCGAGGTGGAGGCGGTGTCCGGCGGCCGGGTGACCTTTGAGGAGAACTCGCCGTACTCCCCCGGCGCCGACCGTCAGGTGCCCACCCTGCTTCGGAACATGCGCATCCTGCGGCCGCTGGAGTCGCTGGTGACCACCTATGGCATCCCGGGCTACCAGGAACTCGATCCGACGCCGCTGTTGGCGGTTACCTTTGTGCTGATGTTCGGGGTGATGTTCGGAGACCTTGGCCACGGCCTGGTGCTGGCCGCAATCGGCGCCCTGGCTGCGCTCCGGGTGGTGCCGGCACTGGCCCGGTTTGCCACCATGGGCAGCATCCTGGTGGCCTGTGGCCTGTCGTCGGCGGCGTTCGGGCTGCTGTTCGGCAGCGTGTTCGGCGTGGAGGACATCATCCCGGCGCTGTGGCTGCACCCCCTGAACGATATATTCACCCTGCTCGGGGCGTCGGTGGCCTTTGGCGTGGTGCTCCTGAACATCGGGTTTACCTTTCACCTGATCACGGCCGTGCGACGGGGCAGGTTCCGGAGCGCGATCGTCGATCGGTACGGCATCGTCGGCATCCTCTTGTACTGGTCGCTCCTGGGGGCCATCCTGCTGGTGGCGACGGGAGCCGGCGTTCCGGGGTGGCTCGCCCTCCTGATGGTGCTCATGGCGCTGCTGCTCTTCTTTGCCGATCCGCTCACCAACCTGCTGACGGGCCGCCGCCCACTCTTCCACGGCAACATTGCCGAGGGTCTCGTGCAGTCGTTCTTTGAGCTCTTTGAGGCGATCATCTCCTATGTGAGCAATACGCTCTCCTACGTCCGGCTGGGCGCCTTTGCCGTGGCGCACGTGGGCCTGAGCACCGTGGTGCTGCTGCTCGCCGACATGGCCGGCGGGCCGGCGCGCATCGCGGTGCTCATCCTAGGCAACCTGTTCATCATCGGGTTCGAGGGGCTGATCGTCGGCATCCAGACGTTGCGTCTCGAGTACTATGAGCTATTCGGCAAGTTCTTTACCGGCGAGGGCATCCCCTTTCAACCCCTCACCCTGCCCGGGGTCGAGTGCGAGCTCCCCTGGGCCCGGGCCCGGTAACCGGTTGGCATACAACAAAGGAGAGACATGGACACTGCGATGATCGCCCTGGCAGCACTGATCGGCGTCGGCATCGCGCTGACGTTCGTCGCCCGCCGCTCTCAGCGGCCCGCGCTGGCCGTGCGGGCGGTGGTCAGCGGCCTCCTGGGGATCAACGGCCTGGGGCTGCTCGTCTGCGCCGTGATGTTCGGCGTGCTGCTCGGCGCACCGCTGCCCGCGCTGGCCCAGGAGGGCATAGCGCCCGAGGGCGCGTCGTCGGGAGTGGCCCTGGGGGCGGCGCTGGCCACCGGGTTGGCCTGCATCGGCGCGGGCATCGCCGTGGGGATCGCCGGCGCCGCGGCCATCGGCGGCATCACCGAAAAGCCCGAGATCCTGGGCCGCACGCTGATTTTCGTGGGGTTGGCCGAGGGCATCGCCATCTATGGCCTGATCGTGTCGTTCATCATCCTGAACGCCTGAGCGGAAAGGCGCCACCAATCCATGCGCATCTGGGTAGTCGGCAACGAGGACGCCACACTGGGTTTCTCTCTGGTGGGCGTCGACGGGCGCGCCGTACATGACGCAGAGGAGCTGCGGCTCGCGCTGGATGAGGCCCTGGCAGACGCCAGCATCGGCCTTCTCCTGGTAACGCGCGACGTCGCCGGATGGGCGCGCCTGCGCATCGACGAGCTCAAGGTCAGCAGCATCACGCCCCTGGTGGTCGAGATCCCCGGCCCCGGGAAGCCCGATCGCGCAGCGACCTCGCTGCACGAGTTCGTCCAGCGCGTCGTCGGCGTACGCCTCGGAGGATCGTGATGGTTCGAGTGATCGGAAGCGGTCTGGATTCGCAACTGCATCGCGAGGCGCGGGAGCGAGCGCTGAACATCGTGATGGAGGCCCGCGACGAGGCAGAGCATATCCTGCGCGAGGCCGAGGCCGATGCCGAGGTCCAGCGCCGGAGCATCCTGCAGCGCAGCGAGGCGACGCTCGCCGATCGCGAGCGCCAAGCCCTGGCGCAGGCCCGGCTGACCGCCCAACAGCAGACGGTTCGCCGCCACCAGGACGTCCTCGACGCCCTGTGGGACCGCGCGGCCGAGCGCCTGCGGGCGCTGGCGGAGGGGTCCGACGACGCGCGGCGCCGCACCATCGCCCACCTGATCGTCGACGCTGCAGCGCAGCTCGCCGGGCGCGACTGGCGCCTGCAGCTGGCCGTCGCGGCCCATGACCGCCCCTTGGTCACCCTCCGGTTCCTCGACGATCTCCACGAGACCCTGGCGCGCTATGGCGTGGAGGAGGTTGAACTCCTCGATGACGACCTTCCGGCCATGGGCGGCGTGGTGGCCCACAAGTTGGGCTCTCGCGAGATGGTGGACAACTCCTGGGACGAGCGCTTGGCCGTCGCCCGGCGGATCCTGCGCGACGAGGTGGAGCGCATCCTGGAGGACGCCCGGGAGCCCGAACCGGCGACCTCCACCGGTCGCGAGGGAGGCCGCCGTGAGTGACACCGATCGCACCGTCGCCGAGATCACCTGGGTGAGCGGGCCCGTGGTGCGCGCGGCGCTGACGGGCGCGCCGCAGATGATGGAGCAGGTGCAGGTGGGCAGCGACCGCCTGGTGGGCGAAGTGATCGGCATCCGCCAGGGCGTGGCCACCGTCCAGGTCTACGAGGATACGACGGGCATCCGCCCGGGCGACGCGGTGTACGGCACCGGGGCCCCCCTGAGCGTGGAGCTGGGGCCGGGACTGGTGG
>JAAZBQ010000319.1 GCA_012513725.1 Chloroflexota bacterium | reverse complement strand
GACCAGGTAGCGGTCGTGGGAGACCATCAGGATGGTGCCCGGGAAGCCCATCAACACGTCCTGGAGTACTTCTTGAGAGTCGAGGTCCAGGTGGGTGGTGGGCTCGTCGAGCAGGAGCACGTTGGCCCCCCGCAGGGTCAGCAGTGCCAGGGCCAGCCGCGACCGCTCGCCGCCGGAGAGCGTGCCCACCTTTTTGTAGACCTCGTCGCCGGAAAACAGGAACCGTCCCAGGTGGCTGCGGGCGGGGCCGATGCGCAACTTGCTGGCCTCCAGCACGTGATCCAGCACCGTCTTGTCGGCGTCCAGCCACTCTTGTGTTTGGGGCAGGTACCCGATGCGCACGCTGGCGCCAATGCGCAGCCGGCCGGCCAGGGGTTCCATCTCGCCGAGGATGGTGCGCAGGAACGTGGTCTTGCCCGAGCCGTTGGGCCCCAGCATGGCGATCCGCTGGCCGCGCTCGACGAGGATGGGGCCCGTCTGCAGGAGCCGGTGCTCGGTGGGCGCCTCGCCCTCGGCCTCCTCGGGGCGCGAGGGGTAGCCGATGACGGCGCCGTCGGTGGTCAGCACCTTGTCGCCGGCTCGCAGGTTGGTGGAGAGGCGCAGGTTCATGCGTTTGTTCTCGCGGGGCCGCTCGATGCGATCCATGCGGTCCAGGCGCGTCTGCCGGCCGCGGGCTTCGCGGTAGCGCTGCCCGGCCCTGTTGCGCCGGATGAACTCCTCGGTCTTGGCGATGAACTCCTGCTGCTCTTCGTACTCGCGCAGTTGGCGCTCGCGGCGCGCCTCACGCTGGTCCAGGTAGGCGGAATAGTTGCCGCGGTACGCCTCCAGCCGACCGTGGTTCAGCTCCAGGATCCGCGTCGTCACGCGATCGAGGAAAAACCGGTCGTGGGAGACCACCAGGATGCTGCCCTTCCAATCCTGCAGGTACGATTCGAGCCACTCGAGCGCCGCGAGGTCCAAATAGTTCGTCGGCTCGTCGAGCACCAGGAGCTCAGGCTCTTGCAGGAGTAGCCGGGCGAGGAGTGCCCGGGTGATCTGCCCGCCGCTGAGGACCGCGATGGGCCAGTCATACTGATCGGCCGTAAAGCCCAGGCCGCTGAGGACCCTGGCGATGCGGTTCTCATACTCGTACCCGCCGGCCAGCTCAAAGCGGTGCTCCGCGGCGGCATAGCGCTCCATGAGCTCCGTGGGATCCTGGGCGGCGGCCAGCTGCTCGGCGATCTCCTGGAGGTTGCGTTGCATGCGGCGCAGCTCGGCAAACACCGCGAGCATCTCGCCGTGGAGCGTCTGCGTGCTCTCCAGCGTGGGCCGCTGGGGGAGGTACCCCATGGCCAGGTTCCGCGCCCGGTGCACAGTGCCGGAGGTGGGCTCTTCCTGGCCCAGGAGGATGCGCAAGAGGGTCGTCTTGCCGGCCCCGTTGGGGCCCACCAAGCCGACCTTGTCACCACGGGCTATGTCGAACGTGACGTCTTGGAAGACGTCCTGGGCGCCAAAGTACATGCCCAGTCTATCGGCGGATACGATGGACATTTCTCTACACCGTCACCTACCATCCGACGGCCATTATACCATCCGGGCTGGGCCCCACCAATCCTCGGGCAGCGGCTCCTTCGGACAAGGTGTGGGCGCCGGGCGCCACACGCGGAGCCGGCCGCCCATCTGGGCCTGCTTTTCACCCTTCGGCGCGGAGGCTATAATCGGCCTGCAGACAGAACACCGCAACCGCACCCGCACCGGGGAGGCACACTGTGCGCACCAACAGACTCCCGCTGCTCCTGAATGGCCTCCTGGCCCTCGCTGCCTGGGCGGCGGTCCTCCTGCTGATGAACAGCGTCTCCCCCGGCCCGTTCAGCCAGGTGGTGTTCCTCGTGCTGCTGTTCCTGGCCCTGGGCCTGACGGCCGTCCCCCTGGCCTATGCGTTGGCGACCAAGTGGGCAGCGTCCCTCGGACGCCGGGGCAACCTTCATCGCGCGATGCGGCAGGGCGCCATGGCGGGCGCGCTGGGGGCCGTGCTGATGGGCATGCGCTTCCTGGGGGTGCTGAACGCCTGGGTGGCGCTGGCGCTCCTGATGGCCACTGCGGTGATCGGGACGCTCCTCGAACTCCGTTTCCGCTGACGGCACCGCCGGACTCGGACGCAACGAAAAAGCCGAGCAGGGGCTCGGCCATCCGTGCGGTTCGCCTGGCGGGACGAATGTGCCTCGTGCCGGGGCTATTCGTTATCGCCCGCGGCCCGGCGCTGCTGCTTGTACCGCCAGGTGATGCGTCCGCGCGTCAGATCGTACGGAGACAACTCGACGCGGACGCGGTCCCCCAGGATGATGCGAATGTAGTACTTGCGCAACTTGCCCGAGAGATACGCCAGCACCTCGTGGCCGTTCTCCAACTCTACCTTGAACTGCGTGTTGGGCAGCGTCTCGATGACCGTGCCCTCGACTTCGATCTTTTGCTCTGATGCTCTCGCCATAGACCTCTTCCTAGTCAATGCCGCCGTGCGTTCCATGGTGGGCGGCCGCCTGCGGCTGCCCCAGAACCCGGCGCGAGGCGGCCACACGCTCGGACCCTGACCCCTACAAGTATACCAGTGCCCACCGACAACGTCAAGCAGGAATGCAATCGTGCCAGTAGACTGTATTGCAGTCCTATGAAGCGCCCTTGCGGCCCGCCGTGAGGCGGGCCGCAAGGGCTACTCGGTCGCGCAGGGGAGGCTAGGCGCCTCCGCCAAAGAGCGCCAGGATCTTGCTCAGGAGCCCCAGCCCGTCCAGCAGCACGACAAAGACGAGCACCGGCGAGACGAACTTGGTGACGGTCCAGAAGAAGCGGATGGTCCGTTCGTTCTGTAGCGCGCCGTCGTTGGAGAGCGCCTGCTTGAGCTCCGGGTACGCCCAACGCCAGCCCACGAACAGGAGGATAAAGAACCCGCCCACCGGCAGCAGGATGTTCGACGTGGAAAAGTCAAAGAGGTCGAACATCGTCATGCCGAACAGCTTGAACTCCGCCAGGACGCCCTGCGAGAGCGCGGCAGACGAGCCCACGATGGCCAAGAGCAGCACGGTGACCAACGTGGCGTTGCGCCGCGACCACCCCAGGCGCTCGTTCAGGAATGCGACGGGCACCTCTGCCAGCGAGATCATGGCCCCCGTGGCGGCCACCGCCGTCAGGATGAAAAAGAGCACCATAAAGAACGCACCGAGCGGCATCGACGAGAACACCGCCGGGATGGTGATGAACAGGAGCGACGGCCCGGCCTCCGGCGCAAAGCCAAAGGCGAACACCGCGGGAAAAATGGCGATCCCCGCCAGCATCGAGACCGCCAGGTCCGCCAGCATCACCCGGGCGCCCGTCGCGGGGATGTTCTGATCCTCGCGGAAGTACGAGCCGTAGGTGATCATGGTGCCCATGCCCACGCTCAGCTTGAAGAAGGCCAGCCCCAGCGCCGCCAGGACCGCCGCACCCGTGATGGCGGAAAAGTCCGGCTGGAACAGGAAGCGCAGGCCCTCACCGGCGCCCGGCAGGGTCAGGCTGCGGATGCCCACAATGACCAGGAGGACGAACAGGAGCGGCAGGAGCCGCTTGGTCATCCGCTCGATCCCCTTGGAGACGCCGGCCAGAATGATGGCGGCCACCCAGGCCAGCACGACCCACTGCAGGATGAGCGACAGCCACGGGTTCGCGGCGAGGTTGCCGAACACCTGCGACGTCGCTGCCGGATCGGTGGAGGCCAACTCGCCCGCGGCGCCCTGGAAGAGGCTCACGATCGCCTTGACGATGTAGGCGAACACCCAGCCGGCTACTTCGGTGTAGAACGCCATGATCAGGAAGGCTGCCGCCACGCCCGCGGCGCCCACCAGCCACCAGGGGGTGCGCGGGGCCAGCTTGCGCAGCGAGCCGATGGCGTCCGTGCGGGCGCGTCGGCCGATGACGTGCTCGGAGATCATCACCGGCAGGCCCACGAACAACGTGGCTAGAATGTAGACGACGACGAACGCGGCGCCACCGTTCTCCCCGGTCATAAAGGGGAACTTCCAGATGTTGCCGAGACCCACGGCGGATCCTAGCGTCGCGGCGATCACGCCCAGACGCGTGGTAAAGCCATCACGGGTACTGGCCGTGGCGGCCTCTTTGGCGGATTGACCCGCAGGCAGAGCCGATTGCATGATGGTCCTCCTCGATTGGGTGTGTTTCCGTGGATCCCGCAGCCCTGTGTGCGGCCCCACACAGTGTGCCTGTACAACACAGCCTGGCCGGGGTGCTACAGTGCACCACCGCCCAGGCCCACATTGCCAGACGAGGTAGTGTGGATTACCACGGTCGGCGACTAACGCATATAGTAGGCGTTCCGGCCTACTGTGTCAAAGCACCACCTAACGGTTTCCAGTCATCACCGCTGCGCCTCGTGGCGTCTCGGCCGATGGTTCCGCCTGCTCGCGCCCCGTTCGGGACGAATTGACCCCTCTTGTGGCGGCATGTACACTAGCGCCGAACCTGACGGAGGATTATCCATGCCGCGTCGTAGCACGCCCCCTCCCGCTCCCGGTGTGCGTACCGCCGTGGGCCAGGTGGTGCAGATCGTGCGCATCGCCCTGTACGCCGTCCTCGGGCTCCTGGCCCTCCTCACGCTGTCGGAGGTGCCCGTGGTGAGCCGCTGGATGCGTGGCCTGGGCTCACAGCGCCCCTTGGTCGGCGTCCTGGCCGGCCACTGGCAAAACGACTCGGGCGCCATCTGTCCGGATGGCCTGCAAGAAGTGGAGATCAACCTGGCCGTCGCCCGGCGCGCGGCGCAACTCTTGCGCGAGCAGGGCTACGACGCCGAGGTGCTGCCCGAGTACTCGAGCAAGCTGTCCGGCTATCGCGCGGACGCCTTTGTAGCCATCCACTGCGATTCGTGCCTCGATGGCTACTCGGGCTACAAGGTCGCGTCCCTCTCGGGCTCCAGCGCCAGCGGGCGCCTGCTGAGCGACGTGTCGGAGGCCTATGCGCTGGCCACGGGACTGCCCAGCCACCCGGATACGATCACCGACGACATGCGCCAGTACCACGCCCTCCGGCAGATCGATGCGTCGACGCCGGGGGTGATCATCGAGTGCGGCTTTATGGGGGGCGATCGCTACCTCCTGACCGAGGAGCAGGATCGCGTGGCCGTCGGCATCGCCAACGGCGTGATGGCGTTCCTGCGCCGCACGGCGCCGCCGACAACCGGCGCGCCATAGCGATCGGCGGGCGCGCGGCGCGCCGGCGTCGGTCGGGAGGCGCGCTACACCTTATCGACAGAGATGATAGAGGAGGCTGTGCGTGAAGGTTCTCGTTGGGCCGAACAACATGGGGCTGGAAAAGGTGCTTGATGACCTGCGGGCGCAGTACCCGCAGGTCGAGTTTGCGCACTGCGCGTCGCGCGAGGCGCTGCCCGAGGCACTTGCCGATGCGGACGTGTTCATGGGCTGGGTGAGCGGCGATGACCTGCGCGCCGCCAAGCGCCTGCG
>JAAZBQ010000318.1 GCA_012513725.1 Chloroflexota bacterium | reverse complement strand
TACTCGTCGAGGGCCGTGTTCGCCTGGGCGATCACGAACTGGTCCTCCTCGTCGGCCGACAGGTAGCGGATCTTGTCGGTGACAAAGGGCTGCACCCGCACCTGCTCGGCGCCGGCTATGACCAGCCGCCGGGCAACGTCCTCGGTGATCTGCTCCCCGACGTCGACGAGGATCTCGCCCGTCTCGGGGTGGGTCACCGGCTCGCGCACGGTACGCCACAGGAGATCCGACTCGGTCGGGCGGCACACCTCCACCCGCTTGGCCGAGGAAGCCTGCAGCAACTGGGCGACGTCCTCGGTGATCTCCTGGCCGGCGTCGGCAAGGACCTCACCGGTCTCCTCGTCCACCGCCGGCTTGCACAGGATCGTCCCGACGAGGCTCTGCGCGTTGAACGGCGCCTCGACCGGCTGCCCGGCAGGAACGTTCGCCACGCGCTGGACCTCGCGATAGGGCGTCTCGATGAAACCGTACTCGTTCACCTCGGCAAAGGTCGCCAACCGGCCGATCAGGCCGATGTTGGGGCCCTCCGGGGTCTCGATCGGGCAGATGCGGCCATAGTGCGAAAAGTGCACGTCGCGCACGTCAAAGCCCGCCCGCTCGCGCCGCAGACCGCCGGGGCCCAGGGCCGAGAGGGTCCGCTTGTGGGTCAGTTCATCGAGCGGGTTCACCTGCTGCATGAACTGCGAGAGCTGGCTCCCGCCAAAGAACTCGCGCACCACGGCCACCACGGGGCGGATGTTGATCAGCGAGACCGGTGACACCTGCTCGGGATCGCGGATGCTCATCCGCTCGCGGACCACGCGCTCCATGCGCAGGAACCCGACGCGCAGCTGGTTCTGCAGCAACTCGCCCATCGTCTTGACCCGGCGGTTGCCGAGGTGGTCGATGTCGTCCGGGTCCTCGACGCCGTTGTTCACCCGGATGATGTGCTGCACGATGCTGACAATGTCCCGCTTGGAGAGGGTCCGTCGCCGCACTTCGGCCTCCAGGCCGATACGGCGGTTCAGCTTGTAGCGCCCGACCTTCCCCAGGTCGTAGCGCCGCGGGCTGAACAGGAGCTGCTCCAAGTACGTCCGGGCGTTCTCCAGCGTGGCCGGATCGCCGGGACGCATCTTGCGGTAAAAGTCCTCGAGAGCCTCTTCCGCCGAGTTGGTCGTATCATGCTCCAGCGTGGTGCGGATGAACTGGTGGTCGGGCGAGTTGTCGACGGTGGCGAACAGCTCCAGGAGCTCCTCGTCGGTGCCCTCCTGGATGTACTGCTCCCCGGTCTCGTCGGTGACGGCGCCCAGGGCGCGCAACAGGACGGTTACCGGAATCTTGCGCTTGCGATCCACCTTGACGGAGACCAGATCCCGCCGACTGGTCTCGAACTCGAGCCAGGCGCCGCGGTTGGGGATCAGCTTGGCCATGCACATCTGGCGGCCCGTGGCACGATCCTCCATCACCGTAAAGTAGGCGCCCGGCGAGCGGATCAGCTGAGAGACCACCACGCGCTCGGCGCCGTTCACGATAAAGGTGCCGTTCTCGGTCATGATGGGGAAATCCCCCATGTAGACCTCCTGCACCTGCACCGTGGGCTCTTGGGCGTCGCGGTTATCCAGCAGCACCTTGACGTACAGGGGCGCCGCGTAGGTGGTGTCCCGCTCGCGGCACTCTTCCTGCGTGTAGGTGGCCTCCTCAAAGCGGAAATCGAGGCCCCACTCTTGGTTAAACTCCTCGTTGCTGCCGGGGAAGTACAGCTTGAGGTTACCGTTAAAACTCTCGATGGGCGAGATCTCGTCAAAGAGCTCCCGCAGACCATCGGCCTTGAACTGCTCGTACGACTCGATCTGGACCTTGATCAGATCAGGAATGGGCAGAATGTCTGGGATGCGTGCGTATGTCTTGCGCCGCTTTCCATTTCGGCCATTGGTCGCTACGGCAGATGCCATCCCCGAGACTGTCATATGCTACTACACTCCTTGCACATAGCGTGGAAATACTTGGGGTTCGTACAGCCTGGCGCAGAAAACGGACTCGACCGGCACAGCGGAGCCACAACGAGAGCCCTTGATGCAGGGCAGGGGAAACCACCACAGCGAGGCACGACATTCCGCATCGGGGGCCCCCACGTTGTTGCTTGCCGTGCCCACACCCATGCACGATCAGAGGTCGGATACCGAACAGCCCACTACCCACCAGGAGGCGGATCCCGATGACGCACAGCGCCCTTGCGCAAAGCCCACGCACACCCGTAATGTATCACTATACCATAAGGGACTATG
>JAAZBQ010000317.1 GCA_012513725.1 Chloroflexota bacterium | reverse complement strand
TCCTTCGCTTCGCTCAGGATGACGGGTGGTTGAGGGGCTAGGGGCAAGATGGGAGGTTTGGGAGGCAGTGTGCCGGAGGTCCTTGGGCAGACCTCAGGATGACGGGTGTTGCGAGGTGTCGGGTGGGGGCGAGTGGCTTGGGGTATTGTGTGGTAGAGGTCCTTCGCTTCGCTCATGATGACGAGTGTTGGGGGAGGCGGTGGCGGCACCGCCTCTCCGGCATCCGTGGCATCCGTCCCATCCGTCCCCATCCGTGGTAGATTCCCCTCTTGTTCGTGGCATTCGTCCGGCATTCGCGGGATTCGTGCGAGAGGCGCCCGGCACCCCACCACCACCTACTCCACCCGGCAGATGAACCCCTTCAGGTACGCCGCCTCGGGGAAGGTCAGGAGCACCGGGTGGTCGGGGCCCTGGGCCAGGCGCTCGAGGATGCGCACCTCCCGGCCGGCGTCCAGGCTGGCGCCGAACACCACCTTCTGGAACAAATCCTCGCTCACCACGCCCGAGCAGGAGAACGTCGCCAGGGTGCCCCCCGGCCGCAGGAGCCGCATGGCCAGGAGGTTGATGTCCTTGTAGCCCCGGGTGGCCGAGTCGACCTGCCGGCGGGAGAACGCGAACTTGGGCGGGTCCAGGACGATCACGTCGAACGTCCGCGCCTGGTCGCGAAAGCGCCGCAGGACCTGAAAGGCGTCCCCGGCGATCGACTCGACCTCAGCAGCGGCGCTGGACAACGCGGCGTTGTTTAGCGCCAGGTTCTCCTCTGCCAGGGCCAGGGCGTCGGCGGAGGAATCCAGGTTGATCACCCGGCGGGCGCCGGCCGCGGCGGCGTACACGCCGAAACCGCCGGTGTACGAGAACGCGTTCAGCACCTCGGCGTCGCGGCAGTAGGCGGCCAGCCGCCGGCGGTTCTCCCGCTGGTCGAGGTAGGCGCCGGTCTTGTGCCCCGTGCGCACGTCCACGAGGAAGCTCAGGCCGTTCTCCAGGATCTCGATGCGCTCGGGCGGCTCCTCGCCGTAGAGGAGCCCCACCGCCGGATCCAGCCCCTCCTGCACCCGCACGTCCACATCGGAGCGCTCATAGACCCCCCGGGGCGCCGCCGCCTCGATGAGGGCCGCCACGACCTCATCCTTTAGCGCGTCCATCCCCAGGGTCAGCGACTGGTAGACGAGCCACTCGCCGTAGCGATCCACGATGAGCCCCGGCAGCCCGTCGGATTCCGCGTACACCAGCCGGTAGGCCGTGGTGGCGGCGTCGGCGGCGAGCGCCGCGCGGCGGGCGATGGACTCGGCCAGCCGGCGGCGCCAGAACGCGCCGTCGATGACCTCCTCCGCGCCCCAGGTCAGGAGGCGCACGACGATGTTCGAGGCGGGATTGTAGTAGCCTTGCCCGAGGTGCTCCCCGTGGGCCGAGCGGACCTCGACGACGTCGCCGGGGAGGGGCTCGCCCTCGGTGCGGCTCACCGCGCCGCTGAACACCCACGGGTGCCGGCGTAGGACCGACTCCTCCCGGCGGGGCTTGAGCACCATCACCTTGGTTGCCTCGCTCATCGTCTCCTACTCCTCGTTCCGGCGCACCCGCAGGCGTAGCACCTGCCGAGTCTCGGCACCCACGGCGTAGCGGGCGTCGATGCGCCAGCCCACCACCCAGACGATCTCGTCGCCGGAGACGACCAGGGGCACCGCGTCGCGCTCCTGGTGCGGGACCTTGACGTTGATCATGAAATCGGTCAACCGCTGGCTGCGCCCCAGGAGGCCCAGCGGCGCCAGCCGGTCGCCGGTGCGCCGGGTGCGTAGCGCCAGGGGGCCGCTCAGCCGGTCCGCGTCGAGGTAGGCGGTGAGCGGGTGGGGGGCGCGATCCCAGTTCCAGGGGAGGGCGTCGGGCTCCAGGATGTGTGCATCGAGCACCCAGCCCGCCCCGAGCGCCGTGCGCCCCGGCACCTCGATGGGGAGCGGCTCGTGCGCGAGGCGCGGTGCGTCCTCGGCGGACGGCCAGGGTGCCTCCTCCGCCGCCAGGAGCGCCCGGTCGTAGCCCAGGCGCAGGATGAGCCCGGCCGGGAGCGTGGCGGCGGCGCCGGTGCGCCCGCGGCGCAC
>JAAZBQ010000316.1 GCA_012513725.1 Chloroflexota bacterium | reverse complement strand
GTACAGGTAGACGTACGTGATGCCCAGGCCGGTGTACGCCACGTTGCTGATCACCGCGACGCCCAGGGGCAGCAGACCCACAAAGGCCCGGCGCCGGCGGAACAGCTCCAGGCCGGCGTACAGCACGATGAGCCAGATCACGAACGTCAGGGCCAACCGCAGGAAGGTGGTATCGCGGGTCACCTCGCCCTCCTGGACGGCCTGTGACCAGCGCATCAGGTTGGCCCGCAGGATGCCGCCCTGGGAAGCCATGTGGGTGAGCGACCGGGCAAAGGGCTCCAGGGCGCCGGGAACCTCCCGGGTGACTGCCAGTTCCCACAGCCATTGCCCGACCTCGCGGAGGTCGCGCCAGACGAGCACGGGCTTGGGCAGGATGCCGCCCACGAACTGCAGGGCAAACTCTGCACCGAGGATGGTGCCCAGAAAGCCGGCCAGCTCGATGGGTAGCGGCGAGCGCGCCAGCAGTAGGGCCACCCCCGCGGCGAGCACCGTGGGCCCGACGAGCCGGTAGCCCTGGGGGGCCCATTGGGTGGCGTCGATGCTCCAGGGGAGCGTCAATGCGGCGATCACGAACAGGAAGAAGAGCAGGGTGTCGCCCTTGCGGTTCATGCGAACGGGTCGCTGTGCTGCCATCTCTATCTGTACCTTATCCCTGGCCCACGGGTACCCAGCGGGAGGCGGTCCGCCGGCGCTGTCGCACCTGGCCCCGACCGGCTTCCTCAGGGGGTTCCTGCCGGGCCCCTGGCTTGGCGTGGTGTTCGGGGGTCAACCCCGCCTCCTCGAGCCGCAGGCTGCTGTCGATGATGCGCGCCGGCACGCCGAGGTCGGCCAGCGACCGAACGGTGCTCTGGGGGTCGCCGTTGCCGCCAAAGCTGGTGGCGTCGACGAGGAGCGCGCTGGTGTGCACGCCGCGCATGAGAAACTCGGGGACGACGTCGACCCAGCCGTTCGCCGTGGCCGGCGTGATCAGGGCCGCCGACACACCGCGGCCCAGCACCGGGACGGTGAGCTTGAGCACCTCGCCAAAGGGCCGCCAGCCCGAGGCGTGGGTGCCGGCGAGCACCCGGAGCACCTCCCACAGCTGGTGACGGCCCTTTTGCGGCCACAGGACTACCGGCTCGTGCCCATAGGCCACCAGGCCCACGGCGTGCTGGGCGCTGAGCAGTTGCTCGGCGAGGGAGGCCGCCAGGATCACGGCGTACTCCTCCGTGGATAGTCGTCCGTGGCCGGCCTGCACGCTGGCCTGGAGATCCAGGATCATCCACACGTCGCCCGAGGGCTCGATGTCGTCCTCGCGGACGTACAACTCCTCCTGGTCGGGCATGGTGCGCCGGGCGGTCGATCGCCAGTGGATGCGGTTCAGGGCGTCTCCCGGCACATAGGTGCGCACAGAGGAGGCGTTGGTCGTGGCGTCCATCGCGCGGATGTTCGCCCGGCCCGAGCCGCGGGATACGCCACGCGGGCTGATGAGTTCCGGCAGCCGTGCAATGGCCGGGTAGACCACAAAGCTCTCGCTATAGTTGTGGCGTACGGTGGCCTCGAACAGGCCAAAGGGGTCGCCCATGTGGATCTCGATGGGGCCCAGGGTGAACTCGCCGCGCTGGGTGCACAGGCACCGCTTTTCCCAGCGCGTGAACCGTCGTGCGCCCAGCCCCACGGCGCGGCTCGCGCTATAGCCGGGCAGGTTGCTATAATCCCGGACTTCGGCCCAGGGCAGCGGCACCCAGGAGTGGTTGTGCATGACGAACCGCTCCTCGAGGACGTCGCCGACCTGCGCCCAGCCGTGCCGGCGCTCGCGCTTCACCACCAGGCCCCGGGTCATCACCCGCACCCAGACGAAACACAGGACGAGAACGCCGGCGATACCCCACAAGACGAACTTGGTAGCCGGCGTCGGTGAAAAGACCTGCAGGAACATCAGCCCGGCCAACACGACGAGGGGCAACCGGGATCGCAAGCGATAGGCGCGAATGGTCATACGCTCTCCTTTGCGGCACGCCTGTCAAGTATACTACAAGTGTCCCGTTATATCGAGTTGGCTTCCGAACCGCGGAGCCGGCTCCGCGGCCGGGGGTGGGGGAGGGGGGAGCACGCAGCGCGCCGGTCCAACGTTTGGACCGGCGCGCTGTGCGTTGGCTGCGGGCGTGCTAACGGGCGGGATCTTTGTCCTCATCCAGATCCGGCGGCCACTCTAGCGGCTTGGTATCGCCCGCCGAGGGGGCCTGCGGAGGGGCATCCTCGGGCGACGGCGCGCTACCGCTCGGTGAGGAGGTCCCGCCTCCCCGCGGACCGGGCGCCGCCGGGCCGCCAAAGGGTGCCCGGCCCGTGGCGGGCAGCCCCTGCAGCGCCGTGACGTTGGTCATCGCGACGGCCCCCAGGCCCCAGCAGAGCAGCGCCAGCCCCGCCAGCGGCCCCACGCAGGGGATGTTCGAGACGATGGTGATCACGGCGGTGCCCAGGAGAGTCTCCACCAGGAGCGAGGGGCGCGACACCTTGAGCACGGGGGCCAGGTACTGCCCGACGATTTGCCCGGCGGCGGCCCAGGCCAGCAGGCCGGCCACCAACAGGAGCACGCCGAGGGCCAAGAGCAGCGGCAGCCCCACGCACACCAGCACCAGCACGCCGAACACCAGGCTCAAGAGCGCCCCGAGCACCAGGGTCAGCGCACCCAGGCCCAGGCTGAGCGCCCAGTTGCCGCGCATCACGTCGGTGGTGCGGCGCAGGGCGCCGGGCAGCAGCGTGGCCACCACGCCGGCCATCAG
Organism: Chloroflexota bacterium; assembly: GCA_012513725.1. Taxonomy (GTDB): domain Bacteria; phylum Chloroflexota; class Anaerolineae; order UBA1429; family UBA1429; genus JAAZBQ01. Next base: position 6,020 of record JAAZBQ010000316.1, on the reverse strand, counting down.
CAGCGTGATCAGAAAGACGCTGATGCTGCGCCCCACCCCGTTCCCCTGGTTCACCGTCGGCCGCGCGGCCGACGGGGCTGCAGGGGCTGCCGGGGCCACAGGCGCCACGGGGCGCGACGGCGCCACCTCTTCGGCCGGGGGTTGGGGCAGGTTCAGGCCCCGAAGGCGCGAGGCGGCCTCGAGGCCCTCGATGGTGCTGCCCCGCACGAGGGCGCCCCGATCACGCTTGACGGCGCCAAACACCACGAGGTCGCCCATCACCACCGCCGAGGAGCCCAACTCTACCGTGCCGCCCATGGCGATCACGTCCCCCTCGATGCGGCCCTCGATGGTCGTCACGCTGCCCAGCGACAGGAGGTTGCCGTCCACCACGCTATCGCGCATGGTGTGTACCTGGCCCCCAAAGGACAGCAGGTCGCCGTCGAGCCGCTCGCCCTCCTCGAGGGTGACGTCACGGCCGAACGATGCAGTGGAGCCCCCGCTGTCGGCCATCACGGGCTGCGCCACGATCAGCACCAACAGGAGTGCGACGCCAATCCACCTCATGCCTCTCATACGGTCCTCCGCAGATCCCCGTGTTTCCAGGACGTTCGGATTCGTCGGATCACGACGTTTTGCCCACGGCCATCGAGGCGCGCCCCACCAGCCGTAGCCAGATGAGCGCCAGACCGGCCGCCAGGGCCATCAGGCCGGCCAGGAACAGGTGCCCAGAGGAGCCCACGAACGCCTCGCCCACCAACCTCGCCGCCCCCATCAGGGTGGCAGCGAGGTTGGCGATACGCACCAGAACACCCACCAGGGTGCTGACCAGCGAGGGGCTATTCAGCACGTCGGCCACCGGAGAGGCGGGGTGCGCGAGCGGCACGAGGCACAGGGCCGCCATGATGATCATGCCCAGCACGAGCACCACTCCCCCCCGCCACACGGCCATCCAGCGCCGGCGCCGGTGAATGCGGGCCATCACCCGTCCGGCGAACTGGGGGGCAGGGCTCACGCGGGGTGCCTCGGAGAGCAGAAGATCCAGGCGGGCCAGTGCGTCCGCCTCCCAGTGGCAGCCCTGGCACTCTCCCAGGTGCTCCTGCAGGGATTGCTCTGCTGTCGGCGGCAGCGCTACGTCCAGCCGCAGCGATACCAGTTCAGATGCTTCCCGGCACTGCATTGTCTGGTACCCTCCTTTCCAACCCTAGCCCCGCCCGCTCCGCGGCCTCCGCCTCGGCCATCTTGGCGGCCATCATCTGTCGGGCGCGGTGCAGGCGCGATTTCACCGCGCTTACCGTCGAATCCGTCACCTCAGCCATCTCCTCATACGATAGGTCCTGCCAGTAGCGCAAGACGATGGCCAGGCGATACTGCTCGGGCAGATCCTGGAGGAGCCGGTGGATGGCGGTGTTCTTTTCCTGCGCCAGCGTGCGCTCCTCGGGCTTGGGCTTTTCGTCGGGGAGCCAACGCCAGGACATGATCTCTTCCATCGAGACGGTGTTCCCGCGTCGGCGCCGCAGACGGTCCACACAGTGATGTGAGGCGATGGACAGGATCCACGAGGAGAGCTTGCGTTGGGGATCGTAGGAATCCAGCCGCGTGTAGACGCGCAGAAAGGTCTCCTGCGCGGCATCCTCGGCTTCTGCTGCGGTGCCCAGCATCCGGTAGGCCAGGTTGTACACCGGGCCCTGATAGGCCTCTACCAGTTTGGTAAAGGCCTCGTCGTCTCCGGACATGGCACGTGCTACCCACAGACGCTCCTGATCGGCGTCCACCCATCGCTCCTCTATTGCCGTGGCGGCCATTAACGTCGTGCTATACCACCACTACGCGAGACGGCGCTCGGGGTTGCGGCGATGGCGAGGGAGTTGGTCCGCCACACGCGACTTGCGTGGCGGACCGAGGGCCGGATAGGCGAGGGCCGCCTCGCGGCGGACGCATACGGTCCCGGGGGCCTAGAACTCTAGTATCTCGGCCTGGCCCGTACTGGTATCGTACACCCCGACGCTGTGCACGCCAAAGCGCCCCATCACTTCGCCCGGGTTCAGGAGCACCGTCCGGCCCACCTGCTCGATGCTCCGGCGGTGGCTGTGCCCAAAGCAGACCAGGTCGTGCATCCCGGCGGCGGCGATCGGCCGGGCGACCTCGGCATAGTGGGTGATCAGAATGCTGCGCCCGCCGATCTGCAGCGTGGCGATGTCGCCGTGGAGGGTGACATTGTCGGCGCGGTCGGCGTTGCGGGTGATCAGCAGCTTGTCGCCGTCGTTGTTGCCCCACACCACGTGGACGGGCCCGGCGAACCCTTCGGCGATGGCCGTGATGGTGAACGGCGCACACAGGTCGCCGAGCACCAGGAGCGCCTCACAACCCTGCAGACGGGTCAGCGCGTCGGCCAGCGCCCAGATGTTGTCGTGGATATCCGACAGGATGCCAATACGCATCGGGCTCCTCCCGTTCCGCGCGCCTAGCGCGCAAAGAGGCGCTGCTCGCGGATGTTCTTGGCCACCTTGGCGTAGGTGCTGGCCACGTGTACCAGCGGCCACGACAGGTGCCCGCGCACCGTTCCCTGCGCCAGGCTGGCCAGAAAGCCATCCCGGTCCGCAAAGGCGGGCATCTCGACATAAGCGCGCCCGATTTCCAGCGCGTGGTGGGCGTCGCTGCCGGCGGTGGCCAGCAGGTGGTACCGCTCGGCGAGTTCCGTGGCCAGGCGGTTGTCGGCTGCCAGGGTGTTCCTCGCGTTCAGCACCTCGATGGCGTCCACGTCGTGGATCACCTCCAGCAGGGCGGCGGGCTCCAGCGCCGAGCCCCGAAAGCGGTCCATCGGGTGGGGGATGTAGACGATGCCGTTCTGCTCTCGGATGCGGCGCACCGTCTCGCGTGGTGAGAGGCCGGCGGGGATCTCGTTCTCTAGAAAGAGGCCGCAGATTTCTCCCCGGGTGGTGAGCACCTCTTCGCCGACGATGATCGGGAACCCGGACGTACGCCGCAAGCGCAGGGCACCCTGGATGGTGTTGTGATCGGTGATGGCCACCGCGCCGAGCCCCCGGCGCCTGGCATAGAGGACGACATGCTCGAGGAGGGTGAGCGAATCAGCCGAATAGGACGTGTGGACGTGCAGGTCGACCTTGATCAACGTCCGTCTCCCGCGTATGTGGATGCTGCAGCGAATCGTCACGCTAGGGCCTTGTGCAAGAGGGCAGGCTGCCGGTGATCCGACCGCCTGCCCTCGCGTTGCCTGCGCTACACCGCCGGCTACTCGCGTTCCTTCTCCAGGCGCTCCTGCGCTTGCTGGGCGATGGAATCCACCAGGTGGCTCGGCACGATGTCATAGTGCGAGAACTGCATGGTAAAGTAGCCACGGCCCTGGGTCATTGAGCGGAGATCCGTCGCGTAGCGCTGGATCTCGGCGAGCGGCACCTGGGCCGTCACCACGCCGTTGCCGCGCACGTTCTCCATGCCCTGCACCCGGGCGCGCCGGGTGTTCAGGTCGCCGAGGATGTCGCCCATCGAGTCCTCGGGCACCGTCACGGTAATGTTATAGACCGGCTCCAGGAGCACGGGGCCCGCCTCGGGAAGGCCGTTGCGGAACGCCAGGTGCGCCGCGAGCTTGAAGGCCATTTCCGACGAGTCCACCGGGTGGTACGACCCATCATAGATGACCGCCTTGAAATCGACCGTCGGATACCCGGCAATCACACCCGTGGACATGACCTCGCGGAGGCCCTTTTCCACCGCCGGCACGTACTGCCGGGGCACCGAGCCGCCAAAGATCTCGCTATCGAACTCAAACCCCTCACCGCGCTCCAGAGGCTCAAAGCGGATCCAGACGTCGCCGAACTGGCCGCGGCCACCGGTCTGCTTTTTGTGGCGCCCCTGGATCTGGGCTGCCTTGGTGATGGTCTCCCGGTAGGGGATGGTGGGCAGCTCGGTGATGATCTCGACGCCGAACTTTTGCGCCAGGCGCCGCGCGGCGATCTGGATGTGCGAATCGCCCATGCCGGAGATGATCGACTCGTTGGTCTCCGTATTCCGCTCCACCCGCAGGGTGGGGTCCTCCTCGACCAGGCGCGCCAGGCCGGTGCCCAGCTTGTCCAGGTCGGCCTTGGTCTTGGGGAACACCGCGGCCGAGAACAAGGGCTCCGGATAGACGATTTGGGGCATCTGGTAGGGCGTGCCGCGATCGCAGAGCGTGTCGCCGGTGGTCGTCTCGCTGAGCTTGGCCACCGCGCCGATGCCCCCCGCCTTGATGGCGTCGACCGGGGTCTGCTCCTTGCCCCGCACCTCGAACAGCTGCCCGAGGCGCTCTTCGGTCTCCTGGTTCACGTTGTAGGCCCGCGAGTCGGAGGTTAGGGTGCCCGAGAAGACCCGGAAATAGGTCAGCTTGCCCACAAAGGGGTCGGCCAGGGTCTTGAACACCTGCACCACCAGCGGACCATTGGCATCCGCCGACAGCGCGACCTCCTCACCAGAGGCGCCCTCAATAGCCCGCACCGAGCTTTCGGTGGGGCTGGGCATCATGTCCACTATGGCGTCCAGCAGCCTACGGGCGCCGATGTTCTTGGTGGCCGAGCCGGCCAGCACCAGCACGAGGCTACCGTTCTTGGCGCCCTGCGAGAGCGCGCCGATGATCTCCTCGTGGGTCAGGTCCTCGTCGTCCAAGTACTTGAGCATCAGCTCGTCGTCGGACTCGGCGGCGAACTCCATCATCTCCATGCGCGCGGTTTCGGCGGCGTCGCGCATCTCGGCCGGAATCTCGGCCTCGGTGCCCTCGGGCCCCATGTAGGCTTTCATCGACAGGAGGTCGACGATGCCGGAAAAGGAGGTAAAGGCGCCGATCGGGAGGGTGATGGGCACGAACTTGGCCTCGAACTTGGTGCGGAGCTGCTCCAGCGTGCGCTCGAACGAGGCGTTGTCGCGGTCCATTTTGTTGATGAACACCATCCGCGGCATGGCCGTCTCGTCGGCGAACTGCCACTGCAGCTCGGCGCCCACTTCGACGCCCGACGCGGCGCACACGACCATCACCGCCCCGTCGGCGGCACGCAAGCCGTTCTTGACCTCGCCGACAAAGTCGGTGTAGCCCGGCGCGTCGAGCAGCGTCACGCGCTTGTCGCGCCATTCGAGCGGCAGGATGGAAAGGTTGACCGAGACGCCGCGCGCGTGCTCGTCGTCGTCATAGTCCGAAACAGTGTTCTTTTCCTCGACCGTACCCAGGCGCGAGATCGCGCCTGCGTCGTATAGGAGGACCTCGCTCAGCGTGGTCTTGCCACAGTTGCCGTGGCCCAGAAGAACAATGTTGCGCATTTCCTCCGGTTTGACGTCTTTCATAGAAAAGGGGCCCTCCTACGCCTAGTCGATAGTTACCGGGGGATTATACCATAGGGGGTTTCAGCGGGCAATCTGTCCCCTGGCTTGGGTTTCGGTTGTCTGTGCGGCCCCTGGGCGCTAGACTGCCCCTACAAGTGCAGTGCGTCGGGAGGATCGGTGTTGCAGGAACTGTCCCGGAATCCGGGCACCTACATCCTGGTGGTGGAGATGCGCGAGGCTCGGGAGGTGGCGGTCGGTCGCCTGGGCCGCTGGGTCTTTCCCGCCGGGTGGTACCTGTACGTGGGCAGTGCCCTCGGCGGCCTGGCCGGGCGCGTCGGGCGCCACCTCCGCCGCGAAAAGCGGCTCCACTGGCATATCGACTATCTCCTGGCCCACGGCACGGTGCAAGAGGTCTGGTACCGGGTCGGCGCAGAACGGCGCGAGTGCGCCCTGGCCCAGCGCCTGGCCGCGCTGCCGGGCGCCGAGCGGTATCCTCCGCGTTTCGGTGCCTCGGACTGCCGCTGCCCGGGGCACCTGGTGCGGTTTGTCGGGCGCCCGCCGCTCGAGGCGCTGGGATTCGGGGGTTTCCGCCATCTCTCGCGCAGCCTGTGGGCGAATTGACGCCCCGGCGGCCGCGTGCTACCCTCGCCCGCATGCCCATCCCAGAGACCTCGGTGTTCGATGCCCTGTACCCCACCCGCTTTCAGCGAGGCTGGGCTGGTTTTCGCGCCACG
>JAAZBQ010000315.1 GCA_012513725.1 Chloroflexota bacterium | reverse complement strand
TCGATCGGCCAGGTGTACGCCGAAGCCGCCAAGGACTATGCCCGGATCGCCCAGACGGCCGCCGCGGTGCGCGACGAGGCCCTCGCGGCGGTGACCTCCGAGCTCGGCGGTGGCGATCTGGTCGTGCTGAACACCCTCTCCTGGCCCCGGGCCGACGTGGCCGAGGCCACCGTATCCGATCCGGGCGATGCGCCCGTGCTCGTCTCGGCGGACGGGCGCAAGTGGCCGGCGCAGGTCCTCTCCCGGGAGGGCGGCGAGGCGCGGATCGCGTTCAGCGCGGACCTTCCCGCCATGGGCAGTGCCGGGTTCGCCGTGCAGTCGGCCGCCGCGCCTGCCGAGCATTCGCTGCGGGCAGACGCGGACTGCCTCGAGAACCGCTTCTTCCGGATCGAACTCTCGCCCGAGGGCGGCATCACCCGCATCCTCGACAAGCGGGGCGACCGCGAGGTGATTCCCGCCGGCGGGGTGGCCAACGACCTGCAGCTCTTCCAGGACGGGCCGGAGCGCGAGGCCGCCTGGAACGTCCACGACACGTTCGACCGGCGCCGCTACCCCTGGGATAAAGGCGCCACGGTGGAGGTGGTGGAGCGGGGGCCGGTGCGGGCCGCGGTGCGGGTGACGCGCACCTACCGGGAGAGCCGCCTCGTCCAGGACGTCGTGATCTATGACCGGGTGCCGCGGATCGATTTCGTCACCGAGGTGGACTGGCAGGAACGCCAGGTGCTGCTCAAGGCGGCGTTCCCAGTGGACGTGCGCTCGACCCGGGCCACGTACGAGGTGCAGTTCGGTGCCGTCGAGCGGCCCACCCACCGCAACACGTCGTGGGACGAGGTCAAGTTCGAGGTGGCCGCCCAGCAGTGGGCCGACCTCTCCGAGGCCGGCTATGGCGTCTCGCTCCTGAACGACTGCAAGTACGGCTATGACACGGCGGGCAACGTCCTGCGGCTGACGCTCCTGCGCGGCGCCGAGTGGCCCGATCCCGACGCTGACCGCGGCCACCACGCGTTGACCTACTCCCTCCTCCCCCACGTGGGCGGCTGGGACGAGGCGGAGACCGTGCAGCGCGCCTGGGAGTTGAACGTGCCCGCGCTGACGGTGGCGGGCCCGGGCGGTGCGCCTGCCCCTGCCCGGTCGCTGTTCACGGTGGTGGGGCCCGCGATCCTGCACACCGTCAAGCCGGCGGACGACGGCCGGGGCGTCATCGTGCGCCTGTACGAGCCCGACGGGGGCCGCGGCCGGGTGCGGGTGACGGCGCCGCGGACGCTTGGCCGGGTGGTGGCCTGCAACCTCGTCGAGGAGGATGGAGAAGAGGTCGCGGCGGAGGGCAACGCGTTCGCGTTCGCCATCGGCCCGTTCGAGATCCGCACGTTCCGCGTCACCTGGGGCTGAGCCAGGAGCGCGGCGGGATAGCGGCAGCGAGTGACGGCGGCGGGCGCGGTCGAGCGCCCGCCCCGATGCGCTGCCCTGTACTCGTGGTGTGTTACTGCCTGTCCGTCCGTTCGTGGTCCGCGTTGCGTCCCGATCAGCGATAGCCAAACCGAGGTACACGAGATGGTTAGCACGCCCGTCGATACCATGCCCCTCGCCCCCGACACCGCACCACCCAACGATCCCGACCGCCTGCGCGGGTTATTCCTCCTGCGGCCGGGGCTCGCCTACCTGAACCACGGCTCGTTTGGCGCCTGCCCCCGGCCGGTGTTCGCCGCGTACCAGGCCTGGCAGGCGGAACTCGAGCGCGAGCCGGTCCTCTTCTTGAGTCGCCGGTACGAGTCGCTCCTGGCCGAGGCGCGGGAGAGCCTGGCGACCTACCTGGGCGCCTCGGCCGACGACCTGGTCTATGCCACGAACATCACCCTGGCACTGAACGTCGTGGCGCAATCGCTGGACCTGGCCCCCGGCGACGAGATCCTCTCCACCGACCTGGAGTACGGGGCCATGAACACCATGTGGCAGTGCCTGTGCGACCGCGCCGGCGCCCGCTATGTGCGGCAGCCGATCCCGCTGCCGGTGGAATCCGCCGAGCAGGTGGTGGAGGCCATCTGGGCCGGCCGCACGCCCCGCACCCGGGCGCTGTTCATCAGCCACATCACTTCGGGCACGGCCATGATCATGCCGGTGGAGGCGCTGGTGCGCCGGGCCCGGGAGGAGGGCCTGGTGACCATCGTGGATGGCGCCCACGCCGTGGGCCAGGTGCCCGTCGACCTGGAGGCCCTCGGCGCCGACTATTACGCCGGCAACTGCCACAAGTGGATGATGAGCCCCAAGGGCGCGGGGTTCCTCCATGCGCGGCGCGACCTGCAGGGCTGCCTGCGCCCGCTGGTGCTCAGCGGCGGGTACGGCGACCTGCCGGCCGGGCGCTCGCGGTTCCTGGCCCAGCAAGAGTGGCAGGGCACCCGCGACCCGGCCGCCTTTCTCACGGTGCCCGAGGCGATCCGCTTTGCCGCGGAGCACCGCTGGGACGAGGTCCGCACCCGCTGCCACGCGCTCCTAAAGGAGGCGCGGGCCCGCCTCACCGAGATGACGGGCCTGGCGCCCCTGACCCCCGACTCGCCCGAGTGGTACGCCCAGATGGCCCGGCTGCCCCTGCCGCCGTGCGATGGGGCCGCCCTCAAGGCCCGCCTGTACGACGAGTTCGACGTCGAGGTGCCGGCCGGAGGCGGCCCCGAGGGCGGTGGGGTGCGGATATCAGTCCAGGGGTACAACACCCCGGCCGACATCGACAGACTGCTCGAAGGGCTGCGGGTGCTCCTCCCCCAGGTGCGCGAGCGCCAGCCGGCGTAGGCGTCGGGGCGGCGACGGGCGGGACTCGCGGCCGATTTGACCTCCCGCGAACAGCCTGTTATACTAGTTGTGTTAGGACGCAGTAGGAAACGTTGCGGCACGCACCGAACACCGCCATGGCTGCTCCGCCCATGGCGGTGTCTCTGTACCGGCCGGGACATCCTTGGTACGTTCTAACAGAAGGAATTGCACGAATCAGGAGGAACGTACTAAGCATGTCTGAACGTATTACCGGCACGGTCAAGTGGTTCAACAGCGAAAAGGGTTACGGTTTTATCGCCCGTGAGGGCGGCGCCGATGTGTTCGTACACTATTCGGCGATCGATGGCGCTGGGTTCCGCAATCTCGCCGAGGGCGAGCAGGTGGAATTCACGGTGGAGCAGAGCCCGAAAGGTCCCCAGGCTGCCAACGTCACCAAGGTTGGTGGGCCCGTGACCGACGACACGTTTGATTTCTCGTAACCGTAGAGAGTAAAACGCTTGGGCGCCATCTTGGATGGCGCCCTTTTGGTTTCTCTCCCCCATCTCGCCCATCCTGCCCCGATGACCCTCCCCGCTGCGCGTTGACACGCGTCCCCGGTTGGCACTAACCTGCCAGGCGTTGGCCCCGTTCGGCCCTGTGAATGCCTGGAGGCGCCCCATGCGAATCACCGACGTCGAGATCCTGCCCATCGATCGCTACCTGTTCGTCCGCGTGCACACCGACGCCGGGCTCACCGGCCTCGGCGAGTCGGGCGCCTGGGGCTACCTGGAGGCCTCCGGCAGCGCTGTGGAGACGTTCAAGCGCTACCTCATCGGCCAGGATCCCCTGCGGATCGAGCACCACTGGCAGTACCTGTACCGCTGGTCGCACTTTCGCGGCGCGGCGATCATGGGCGCGCTCAGCGCCATCGACATCGCCCTGTGGGACATCGCCGGCAAGCACTTTGGCGTGCCCTGCTACCAACTGCTGGGCGGCAAGACCCGCGACAAGGCCCGGGTGTACTATCACGTCTTTGGGCAGACGACCGAGGACCTAGTACAGGGCTGCATCGACGCCAAGGCCGCCGGCTTTACCGCCGTCGGGCACCTGACGCCGTTCCTCGACGAGCCGCGGGAGACGCGCTATTTCAAGACCCACGCGCACAAGATCGAGGACGCCATCGACACCGTCCGGCGCTACCGAGAGGCCGTGGGCCACGACGTGGACCTGTGCATCGAGATCCACCGGCGCCTGACCCCCAGCGAGGCCATCGTCCTGGCCCGCGGGATCGAGCAGTACCACCCCTTTTTCTACGAGGACCCCATCCTGCCCGATAGCCCCGACGCCATGGCCGAGGTGGCCGAGAGCATCCACATCCCCATCGCCACCGGCGAGCGCCTGCACACCATCTGGGAGTTTGAGGCCCTCCTCACCCGGGGGGCGGTGCAGTTCGTGCGGCCCGACGTGTGCCTGGCGGGCGGGCTGTCGCATTCGAAAAAGATCGCCGCCCTGGCCGAGGCGCACCACGTCCAGGTGGTGCCCCACAACCCGCTGAGCCCCGTCTCTACGGCGGCCTGCATCCAGCTGGCCGCATGCATCCCCAACTTTAGCCTGCAGGAATACCCCAAGGGCGAGGGGGAGCCGCCCAAGAACGAGATCGTGTCCAGCCCCCTGCGGCTGGAGGAGGGGTTCCTCGTCGTCCCCGACGCCCCGGGCCTGGGGATCGAACTGCGGGAGGATGCCATGGAGCGCCACCCCTACAGGCCCCGCGCCGTGCAGACCCGCCTGAACAGCGACGGCTCGGTGATGGACCAGTAGATGGGAATTGACCACGGATTCCACGGAAAGACGGATGCCACGGATGGGGGATAGGAGCGGTGGGTGCATTGTGCGCCTGTGGGAGGGTTCCTGACTCCTGCGCTCCGGTGTCATTCCTTCTCGCTGCATCCATCTGCTATCCGTGCCATCCGTTCCTCCGTGGAATCCGTGGTAGGGCTTCTCCGCGCTTGGTCTGTGCCCTCCGTGGGGCTATAATGGGTCGATGGAGCGTTCCTGAGGGAAGAGGTAGAGAATGGCCCAGGGAGTGACGATTGTAGGGCTGGGGCCCGGGAACCCCGCGCAGATCACGCGGGAGGCCTGGAAGGCCCTGGAAGGCGCCGACGAGGTCTACCTGCGCACGACCCAGCACCCCAGCGTGCCGAGCCTGCCCCAGGGGCCGCGCTACGAGTCGTTCGACGCGGCCTATGAGCGGCACGCCCAGTATGCCGGCGTGTACGAGGAGATCGCCGAGCGGGTGATCGACCTGGCGCGCCGGGAGCAGGGCGTGGTGTACGCCGTCCCCGGCCATCCGCTGGTCGGTGAGACGACGGTGCTCAAGGTTCTCGAGCGCGCCGAGGCCGAGGGGCTCCCCGCCCGGGTGATCGCCGGGGTCAGCCTCATCGAGCCGATCCTCACCGCGCTGCGGCTGGATCCCTTTGACGGGCTGCAGGTGGCCGACGCCATGATCCTGGCGCACAAGCACCACCCGAACCTCGACCCCGACGTCGGGGCGCTGGTCGTCCAGGTCTACGGCCGCGACATCGCGGCGGACCTGAAACTGACCCTCATGAACCTCTATCCCGACGATCACCCGGTCGTCGTCGTCCGCGCGGCCGGCACCCGGGAGGAGGCCGTGACGCGGCTGCCGCTCCACGCGCTGGACCGCCAGGACGACCTGGACCACCTGACCTCCGCCTACCTGCCGCCCTTGGAGCGGCCGGGGTCGCTGGCGACCTACCAGGACGTGGTGGCCGCGCTGCGCGCCCCGGGCGGCTGCCCGTGGGACCGCGAGCAGACCCACGCCACCCTGCGCACCCACCTCCTGGAAGAGTCCTACGAGGTCCTCTCGGCGCTGGACGCCGACGACATGGCCGATCTCCAGGAAGAGCTGGGCGACCTGTTGCTGCAGGTGTTCCTCCACGCGCAGATCGCCACGGAGGACGGCGATTTCAAGATGGTCGACTCGGTGCAGCAGGTGATCGAGAAACTGGTCCGGCGGCACCCCCACGTCTTTTCCGACGAGACGGTGGCCGATTCCGACGAGGTGCTCCTGCACTGGGAGCAGATCAAGCGCCAGGAGCGAGCCGCCCGTGGGGAGAGCGAAGAAACCTTCCGGTCGCTGCTGGCCGGCGTGCCGCTGGCCCTGCCGGCCCTCTCCCGAGCCCTGGAGGTGCAGCGGCGCGTGGCGCGGGTGGGCTTTGACTGGCCCGACGTGGGCCCGGTCAAGGCCAAGGTCATCGAGGAACTGGGCGAGCTGGAAGAAGCCGCCGACGACGCGAGCCGCGCCGCCGAACTCGGCGACCTCCTCTTTAGTCTGGTGAACCTCGCCCGCTGGTACGGGCTGGATCCCGAGAGCATCCTGCGCGAGACCGTCGAGCGCTTTGGCAGGCGCTTTGCCGTCATCGAGCGACACGCCGCCGAGAGCGGTCACAACCTCGAGGACATGACCCTCGACGAGATGGACCTCCTCTGGGAGCAGGCCAAAGAGTCCGAGTAGTAGAGCGATAGGCAGCGCGGCAGAACAGGAGTCACTCCATGTCTCGCATCCGACCGGCCACCATCGCCATCGCCGCCATGATGACGGCTATCGCGGCGGTGTTCACCCTCCTCGCCCGGGTGCCCATTCCCGCCACCCAGGGGTACTTTCACTTTGGCGATGTGGCCGTGTTTTTCGCCGGCTTTGCCTTTGGCCCCTTGGTGGGGCTGGTCGCCGGGGGAATAGGCACCGGGCTGGCTGACGTCCTGGGCGGGTTTGCGTTCTATGCGCCGATCAGCCTCCTGGCCCACGGGCTGCAGGGGCTGCTGGCCGGCTGGCTCGGGCACAACCGGGGCCCCCAGGGGCTGGTGCTCGGCTGGCTAGCCGGCGGGCTGGCCATGGTGGCCGTCTATTTTGCGGCGCAGGCCATCGTGTTCGGCGTCGGCTCGGCCATCGCCGAGCTGCCCTGGAACCTCGGGCAGATGGTCGGCGGCGGCGCCATCGCCGTGCCGATCCTCCACCTGGTGCGCAAGGCCTACCCGCCGATCCTCCAGATGGGCCAATCCCGCACCTGGCGCGAAGAGTAAAAGAGGTACACGGATGATGCGGATGTAGAGGGGAAGGATGAGGGATGAAGGATGACCTGCTTCTGGGGTCATGTTGATCCTTCATCCTTTATCCCTCATCCTTTCGCCTCGCGTGTCATCCGTGGTAGATATCCCCGCAGGAGTCCGCCTTGCCCGCCATTCGCCTGGAGCACCTGTACTATGCCTACCCGCCGCCCATCCCGGGCGGAGCGCCAACGACGGTGCTCGAGGACGTCTCCCTGGAGGTCGCGCCGGGCGAGTTCCTCTCGCTGATGGGCGCCACCGGCGCGGGCAAGACCACCCTGTGCATGGCCATGAACGGCCTGGTGCCCCGCTCCACCGGCGGCATCTTTCGCGGGCGGGCGGTGATCCTGGGGCAAGACACCCGGGAGACGCCCGTCGCGCAGATGGCCCGGCGGGTGGGGCTGGTGTTCCAGGATCCCGAGAGCCAGTTCTTTTCGGCCACCGTCGAGGACGAGTGTGCCTTTGGCCCCGAGAACCTGGGCGTGCCGCCCCAGGAGATCGCCGAGCGCATCACCTGGGCGCTGGACCTGGTGGGCATGGGGTCATACGCCGGGCGTCCGCCGACCCACCTCTCCGGCGGGCAAAAGCAGCGCGTGGCGATCGCCGCGGTGCTCACCCTCCTCCCCGAGGTCCTGATCCTCGATGAGCCCACCGCCAGCCTCGACCCCGTCGGCCAGCAGGAGGTCTTTCGCGCCATCGGGCGGCTGGCCCGGGAGCGGGAGATGACCATCGTGATGGCCAGCCACGACGCCGAGCAGATCGCCGAGTTCTCCGACCGGGTGGCGATCCTCCACGGGGGGCGCATCGCCCGCTGCGACGCGCCAGGAGCGGTGTTTGAGGACGCCGACCTCCTGGACGCGGCCGGCCTGGCCCCTCCCGAGGTGACCGAGGTGGCCCGGGCGCTGAACCGCACCCACGGCGACGATCTCCACGTGGTACGCTTGGAGGAGGCCGTCGCGGCGCTCGCCGAGCGACTGGCGGGGGGCACGCGGCAGTGACCGGAGAGCCCCTCATTCGGATCGAGGCGCTGCACCACCACTATGAGGAGGGGGTGCCCGCGCTCGATGGCATCGACCTGGAGATTGCCGACAATGCCTTCCTGGCCATCATCGGCCAGAACGGGTCGGGCAAGACCACGCTGGCCAAGCACCTGAACGGCCTGCTCAAGCCCACCGCCGGCCGCGTCGTCGTCGACGGCACCGACACCGCCACGACCCCCGTGGCTCGCCTGGCGCTGACGGTCGGCTACCTGTTCCAGAACCCCGACCACCAGATCTTTGCCCCCACCACGCGCGAGGAGGTGGCCTTTGGCCTGCGCAACCTGGGCCTGGCGCCCCAGGAGGTGGAGCGCCGCACCGAGGAGGCGCTGCGCACCTTTGGCCTGGAGGGCTATGCCGAGACGCCCCCGGCCGTGTTGGGGTTTGGCCTGCGCCGGGTGGTGACGGTGGCGGCGGTGGTCGCCATGCGTCAGCGGATCCTGGTGCTCGACGAACCGACCACCGGGCTGGACTGGCGCAGCGCCAACGACCTGATGGGGCGCGTCGCCGCGCTGCACGCCGCCGGCCACACCATCCTGCTCGTCACCCACGACATGCGGCTGGTGGCCAGGTATGCGCCGGAGACCCTGGTGATGCACGAGGGGCGGGTGCTGGCCCGGGGGGCTACCCGGCAGGTGCTCTCTGACGCCGGTGCCATGGAGGCCGCCCACATCGCGCCACCCCAGGTGACCCGTCTGGCACGGGCCCTGGGGCCTTACGGCATCCCGCCCGACGTCCTCACGGTCGACGAGTTCTGCCGGGCCTATGACGCGGCGCGGGGGGCGAGGCGATGAGCACCCCCTACGACCTCTACCAGCCCGGGCGCTCCTGGCTCCACCGGCTGGACCCCCGGGTGCGCCTGCTCCTGGCGCTGGCGCTATCGGCCCTGGCCGTGGCATGGGCCAACGTGTGGGCGATGCTGGCCCTCGTGGTCGGGCTCCACGTGTTGCTGCTGAGCGCGGGGATCGCCCGGGGGCGGATGGCCTGGCTCTGGCGCATGGCGGCGCTGCCCATGATCAGCGTGGCGGTGCTGTGGGTCGTCGCCTACCCGGTTCCCGAGGGCGAGGCGTTCCTGTCGTTCTGGTTCGTCCGCGTGGGGCCGGAGAACGTCGCCCGGGGCGTGGCGGTGGGGTTGCGGGTGGCGGCGCTGGCCTGGGCGATTATGGCCTGGCTGTTCACCACCGATCAGGCCACGCTGGTCCGCAGCCTGGTATCGCTCGGGCTTCCCTACGAGTGGGGACTGGTGCTGGCGATGGCGCTGCGCTACCTGCCCACCATGTCCCTCACGCTGCGCACCATCTCCGAGGCGCAGCAGTCCCGGGCGCTAGACCTGGCCGCGGGGAACCCCCTCCAGCGGGCCCGGCGCTATGCGCCGATCCTGGTGGCCATGATCATCGCCGCCCTCCGCACGGCGGACAACGTCTCCCGGGCGCTGGAATCCCGAGCACTGGGCGCGATGCCCCAGCGCACCTACCTCCGCACACTGCACATGCGCCGGGCAGACGTGGTGTGGATGGCTGGGATCCTGGTGGTGACGGGGGGCGTGCTGTACGCCCGCCTGGCCCACGGCATCGGGGCGGACGCGTTGCGGCTGTGGTGAGGGGGCCCGCGGAGGGCGCTGCACGCCCCTGTCGCCCGCGCCGGCGCGGTTGGCATCTCGGCCGTCCAGGGCTATACTGCTAAGCAGAATCCTGATTCTGCTTGGGAGGACCAATGCCCGAACCCCTGACCGTCAAGGTATCCAGCCGCAACCAGATCGCCGTGCCCCGCGCCGCACGGGAGCGCCTGGGCATCTCGCCCGGCGACCGCCTGCTGGTGGATATTCAGGGTGGCGTGCTGGT
>JAAZBQ010000314.1 GCA_012513725.1 Chloroflexota bacterium | reverse complement strand
TCGGTGTACCTTCACCGGGCGCATTGACTATCAGCACGAGGCGCCGGGGCTCCTGGGGATGGCCGACGTGGCCGTGTCGCCCAAGATGTCGGAGACCGAGGGCGCGGGCAAGATCCTGAACTATATGGCGACGGGCCTGCCGACCGTGACGTTCGAGGGCCAGGTGAGCCGGGAGTTCCTGGGAACCCTGGGGGTGTACGCGCCGCGGGGCGACGTGGAGGCGCTAGCCGAGGGCATGCTCCGCCTCGCCGCCGACGCGACCCAGCGGGCACGGATCGGCCAGGCCCTGCGCCGGCGGGCGGAGGAGCGCTTTTCCTGGGAGCAGGCCGGCCGCACGCTCCTCCAGGTGTACGCCTCCCTCGTACGGTGACCCCTCCCTTCGCGAACCTTCCCTACCCGGAAGCTGCCTTGGCTTCCGGGTAGGTTCTGGAGTCGTGCGCGGGAACTGCGGAACCTTCCCGAAAGGAAAGAACCTTTCGGGAAGGGGGCCTCACTCCGCAGTCCGGATCTCGACGATCCGCCCCTCCTCACGGGAGCGGTCGGCGCAAAAGCCGAGCAGGTGGCCGTAGATCGAGTCGTCGAGGGTGGTGGTCGAGAGGGAAGGCTCCTCCCCGCGCACCACGCGGAGGAAATCCCCCACCAGGCGCAGGTCCCCGCCGCCGTGCCCGCCCGCCGCGCCGTGCATGTCCCCACCGATCTTGAGGTCGACGACCTCCTCGGCCGTCTCGTGGCCGGGGCGCGGGTCGATGTGGCGGATGACAAAGCGGCTATCCTCAAAGTTGCCCTGGATCTCCCCTTCGGTGCCCAGCAGATGGATGGACCGCGACGGCTTGGCCGCCCCGCCGACCATATCGTGGGTGGCCGTGGCGCCGTCCGCAAAGGTCACCGTCAGCGACTGGTGGTCCACCACGTCGTTGTCGCACTTCCACACGCAGCGGCCGTAGGGATTGTCCCCCTGGAGCGAGGCGATCTTGTCCTCGATCGTCGGGTTGGGGATGTGCTCGAGGGGCTGCCACACGTAGAACGCCCAGCGGTTCGGGTGATCGATATAGTGCTTGCGCGCCGAGTACAGGCACTCCGCCTCGATGGGGCAATCGACCAGACAGCGGGTGCCGGCGTTCTCCGGGGCGCGCTCCGGGCAAAAGTAGGTGAGGTCGCCAAAAGACGCCACAGCGGTGGGGCGCACGCCGCTCTTCATCCACACGATGAGGTCCAGGTCGTGGCAGCATTTGCTCATCAGCATGGTGGAGCCGCAGCGATCCACCCGGTTCCACTTGCCGCGCACGAACGCCACGGCCATGTGGTGGTAGGAGACGTGCTCGACGGTCTGGACGTTCAGCACCTGGCCGATGGCGCCCTCGGCGACCCGGGCGCGGACGGCGGCGTAAAAGGGCGCAAAGCGCAGGACGTGGCAAATGCCGACGGTACGCTCGTTGCGCCGGGCGGCGTCCACCAGTTGCCACAGTTCCCCCTCGGAGGTGGCAAAGGGCTTTTCTAGGAGGAGATGGTAGCCCGCGTCGAGGAGGGGGAGCGAGGTGGGCACGTGCTGCGGATCCATGGTGCCGTTGATGGCGAAATCGGCAAACGGGCCGGCAGCGGCCAACTCCTCGGCCGTGCGGTAGCGCCGCTCGGGCGGGATATCGTGGGACTCGGCGAACTGGCTGCGGCGAAAGTCGTCGGGATCGGCGACGCCGACGATACGCAGTTCGTCCGGGTGCCAGTGCGCGTACGACGAGTAGACGACGGCGCGGTGCCCGGCACCGACGACCACCGCGGTCAGCGGGTTGGCAAACATGGACTCCTCCTGAGGTTCGCGATAGGATGCGTGCCCCATGATAAGAGCGGGGCGGCGGCCCGTCAACGACCGTGGCCCGTATCGAAGGAGGCCCGGGCCCGACGGGGGGCTCGGCAGAGTGCGGCGCGTCAGGCTGCGCCCTCGCGCCACGCGCGGATCGCCTGGCCGTGCTCCTTGTAGTGGCCATAGGTGTCCCACTGGAGGCGCCGGCGGAACGGGGTCTCCGCGGCATAGGCCTCCTCGGGCGCCTGCTCGACGTAGGCGATGAGGCGACGGTGGGTGTCCTCCAACTGGGCGAGAACCTCAGCGAGGGAAAGGTCGCGCTTTTCTGCCGTCTTTTGCGCGTTGAACGCGTCGATCCCGCGATAGACGTCGACGGAGAGCGACGGCGCCTCGCCCCGCAGGATGCGGGGCAGGTTGGCGAGGCATTCCTCTTCCCAGGTGGTGACGTGGGCGAGGATGTCTTTGACCGACCAGGCCTCGGTGACGCCGGGGCGGGTCAACTCCTCGCCGGTGAGGCCGGCGTAGGCGTCTTGGAGGTCGGCCCAGGCATCGTGCAGGCGGCGGAGCAGTTGCT
>JAAZBQ010000313.1 GCA_012513725.1 Chloroflexota bacterium | reverse complement strand
GGCCCTAATGGCACAATGGCCCATCCTGGGACGGGCTACTGCTCACGGCCTCGTGGCGGCGCAGGGCAGCGACAGCCCCACGGCAGGAGGCCATGCAGAGTGAGGTGCTCCCGGCCGCGGCACAAGCCGAGCTGATGTCCCTCTGAACCAGACTCTGGCCGATGCGCCCATCTGTCCGGCCTCAATCCGCCCAATGTCCATTCAGCGTTACGATGCGCACCCACTCCACGCCCCCTGGGTTGGGCGTCACCAGCTTGAACGTCGTGCTTTGGCCGGGCCTCAGATACTCGACATCCGCATAGCCCGAATCGGTGCTCAGGAGATCGTGTTCGGCGTCATACGTGGCGATGAGCACCTGCACGTACATGATCGGGCGCGCGCTCGTGTTCTCGATGACCCCGTCCACATAGATGTAGGCGCCGGACCGATCGAGGTACCAGGACCAATCCGTCACCTCAAAGTCCCCGCTACCCGCCCGGTAGGCATCGTCTGCGCCTTGGACGCGATTGTCTCCCAACCAGTCGTCCTCGGGTTGGCCGGATAGATCCGCCGACACCGCCACCAGATCCAGGTACTCTAGTTCCTGCTCATCGAGCGCTACGCCCAGAGCTGCCACGAGTGTGTCTTTCTCAAGCGTCACCGCGACGAGATGCGCGTGTCCACGAAAGTGTCCTTCCTGCAGCTCGAACTCCAAGACATAACCATCCCGCTCGCCAAAGCGACGCACCTCCTTGCGCAGGATTCGTACATTCTGATCGGTCGTGCCACCCAACGCCGACAGCAGGCTGTCCGCCAGGCAGTCCAGCGCCGCCATCCCCTCCGTGCCAGCCGTGATACCACACTCGTCGTCAGACATGGCAGTGACGAAAAAGAACGAGTTGACGGCGACAAAGGAGGCCCCGTCCAAGTCGGCACTGTCGACCTCCCACGAGGACGGATGCCAGAACGTGAGCACGCCATCTTCCGTCGTGTATTCGGTCCAGTCCTCAGGCAGATAGATCACTTCGGGGGTCGGGGCAGGCGCTGGCGTGGAGGTATGAGAGGCCCGCGCGGTGGCTGGCGGAGGGGCCGCAGTCGCAGGAGGTTCGCCTTCGATCGGTGCGGCCAACGTCGCCTCCACCGCCGCGGCGACCCGCGTCTCCTCCGCGGCGGAGTCATAGGCCACGGGCTGGATGACGCACGATGCACAGAGCACCGCTACCAACACCAGAACAGCAGCGTTCTTCATGATCCTCCTCCTTTGGAGAGTGTCCCCGTCCGATGTGCCACTGCGCAGCCGGTCGCGTGGGCCGTTCGCCCGCTGGGGAAAGGGCCATAGGCTTAGGCTGGCCTATCCTCCCCCACCAGCGCAGCCGCCAACACCTCCCGGATGTCGCTCACGTACACCAGCTCCACCTTGTCCCGCATGTAATCCGGCAGGTGCGCCACGTCGTTCCGGTTCTCCTCCGGCAGGATCACGACCTTCACCCCCGCCTCCATCGCCGCCATCAGCTTGGGCTGGATCCCGCCGACGCCCAGCACCTTGCCCATGATGGTGATCTCGCCGGTCATGGCGACCTCGGGGCGCACCGGGACGCCCTTGAGCGCCGAGACGATCCCCGTCACGATCGTCACCCCGGCGGAGGGTCCCTCCTTCGGGATAGCCATCATCGTGGCCAGCACCGCCACGTCAAAGTTGTCTCGCCAGTCGGACGAGATGCCCAGATCCTCGGCGT